>BADC01000869.1 GCA_000333435.1 Corynebacterium-like bacterium B27
GTGCCGTGTGCCAGGGTTACGGCATGACCGAGGCGAGCCCGGTGACGCACGCCATCCCGGTGTCGCGCGCCGACATCGATCGCTCCGCGATCGGTCTCGCGCTGCCGAACACCGAGTGCCGGGTGGTCGACCCCGAGACCGGGCGCGACCTGCGGGTGCCGCGCAAGGGCCCCAGCGCGCCGGGGGAGCTGCTCATCCGGGGCCCGCAGGTGATGCGCGGCTACCTCCGCGACGAGGAGTCCACCGCCCACGCGCTCGACCGCGACGGCTGGCTGCACACGGGCGACATCGCGACCGTGGACCGCGACGGGGTGTACACGATCGTCGACCGGCTGAAGGAGCTCATCAAGTACAAGGGCTATCAGGTCGCGCCGGCCGTGCTCGAAGCGGTGCTGCTCACGCATCCGGACATCGCGGATGCGGCCGTGATCGGCATCGACGACGAAGACGGTCAGGAGGTGCCCAAGGCGTTCGTGGTGCGGCGGGCGGCCGAGGGGGTCGAACTCGACGAGGAGATCGTCATGGCGTTCGTGGCCGAACGGGTCGCGGGGCACGAGAAGGTGCGCATGGTGGAGTTCATCGATGTCATCCCGAAGTCGACCTCGGGCAAGATCCTGCGGAAGGATCTGCGGTCGAAGGTGGGGCGGCACGCGGCGGTCGGCTGATTGGTGCTCGGCTGATCGGCGCTCGGCTGATCGGGCGCCGGCGCTGGCGCTCGCCCGCCGTTCGTGACACTGTGGACAGTGTTCACATTCGGACGCGAGGAGGGGTGCACATGCTCACCACGAAGTACAGTTTCAGCGGATTCAGTGTCGACGACATCGAGGCCGCCCGGGTCTTCTACGGCGAGACCCTCGGCTTCACGGTGAAGCTCAACGAGATGGGCATCCTCGAGATCACGCTGCCCGGCGGAGCGGTGGCCATCGCCTACCCGAAGGACGACCACGCACCCGCGACCTTCACGATCCTCAACTTCGAGGTCGACGACATCGATCGCGCGGTCGATGAGCTCGTCGCCGCCGGGGTCACGCTCGAACGCTACGAAGGGATGCCGCAGGACGAGCGCGGTGTGCTGCGGGGCAAGGCGGCAGGGATGGGGCCCGACATCGCGTGGTTCCTCGACCCGGCCGGCAACGTGCTGAGCGTGCTCGACAGCTGACCGCATCCGGGCGGTGTCCGGGGCACCCGGGCCCGCCGCCGGGCGCGGCGCCCGGGCGCGGCGCGTGTCAGCGGAGCGAGGCGCGCAGCTCGATCGTGGCCGGTTCGACGACGTCGTCGAACTCGTGGTGGCGCTCGAGGTAGGCGGCCATGAACGGGCAGATCGGCACGGCGCGCAGCCCCGCATCGCGCACCTGGCCGAGAACACCCGCCATCAGAGCGCTGCCGTAGCCCTTGCCCTCCTGCGCCTGATCGATCTCGGTGTGCAGGAACACCCGCTTGTCGCCGCGGTCGGTGTAGGTCGTGAAGCCGACCTGCTCACCGCCGACCTCGATCACGTAGCGGTGCCGCTCCGGCACCTCCTGGATGCGTGCCGTCTCGCCGGTGCGGGTCTCTTCCTCGTTCACGTCGCTCATGCCTCTAGCGAACCAGACCGCGGCCGGATGCGCGAGCCCGACCTGCCGCGGGTCGTGCGCTCAGCGCGGCCACACGCCCGACGTTCCGCGGCGATGACTGGCCATCAGATGAGTGTCGACGATGCCGGCCGCCTCCATGAGGGCGAACATGGGGGTGGGCCCCCCGAAGCGGAAGCCTTTGGACCGCAGCGTCGCCGCCAACGCGATCCACTCGGGTGAAGTGGTGGGGAAGTCGGCCAAAGTCTCCGGCTCCGGTGTGCGGGCAGGCTGGAACGACCAGATCAGCCCCGCCAGGCCGCCGGTCACCTCCGGGTCGTCGCGCAGCGCGACCGTTGCCCCCCCATTGCCGATCGTGGCGAGGAACTTCGCCCGGTTGCGGATGATGCCCGCGTCGCCCACCAAGCGCTCCACCTCGGGGTCGCCGTAGGCGGCGACCGCATCCGGGTCGAACCCGTCGAACGCCGCCCGGAACGCCGGCCGCTTGCGGAGGATCGTCGCCCACGACACCCCCGACTGGAACGCCTCGAGGCTCACCCGCTCGAACAGCCCCCGCTCGTCGCGCACCGGCATACCCCACTCGGTGTCGTAATACTGCTGCAGCAACGGGTCGACGGATGCCCACAACGGCCGGGCGAGCCCGTCGGCACCGCGCACCACGGCGGGTGTCTCGTCGGCTGGTTCGGTCACACCCTCTAGTATTGAGGAGGCCACTGACACAGGAGGAAAGTCAATGAACGTGCTCGCTGCAATCGGAGCCATTCTGCTCTTCCTCGTCGGGCTCTTCCTCTTCGGCCAGTTCTCCAACGCGTGGGTGTTCTTCGCGGGCATCCTGTGCGTGTCGGCGTCGCTGTTCATCGTGTTCTCGGTGCTGCCGACGCAGCGCAGGCACTAGCTAGCTGCTGGGCGGCCCGACCTGCGGTCGCACCGTTCGGCCACACCCTCACCTCGGGTCGTCGAGTACGGCCTGTTGCGTTCGGTCTCGTCGGACGGCTTGGCGCGGACGGGCGGGTCAGACGAGGTCGGTGAGGGCCTTCTCGATGCGGCGGAGGCGGGTGGCGTCGGTCTTGGCGGATTCGACGGAGAGCACGACGGCGCGCTTCTTCGAGTAGGAGAGGGCGGCGAAGGCGGCCGCGGCGTCGGCATCCTGAGCCAGCGCGGCGGCGAGGTCGGCGGGCACCTCCACCTCGCGGGGCTGGTCGTCGAGCTGCACCTCGACCTCGATCTCGTCCCCGGCCGCCACACCGGCGCCCGCGCGGTTCTCGGCGCTCAGCGCGATGAGGAACTGGCCGGTGTAGAACACGATCGAGCTGCGGTAGCTGTAGCCGTTGATGGTGACGACGACGGGGATGCGCTTGCCCGCATCCAGTGCCTCCACCACGCTCTCGGGCACCGGGATGCCCGTCGCCGTCTTGCCGCTGGCCAGAACCGTCGTCGTGAACCTCATGAAGGCATTATCCGGGTTCGCCGTGAGGCCCGCCAACCCGTTTGACTTCGAGCGCACTCGAAGTCTTATCGTGAGTGCCATGACCGTCATCGACCAGCCCCTCACGATCGCCGAGGTGGCCGACCTGGTCGGCGTCTCCACGCACACCCTGCGCTACTACGAGCGCGAGGGCCTGCTGCTGCAGCCGGTCGGCCGGGCCTCCTCCACCCATCGTCGTTACACCGACGCCGACGTGGGGTGGCTCCAATTCCTCACGAAGCTGCGACTCACCGCGATGCCGATCGCGCGCATCAAGGAGTACGCGGAGCTCGTGCGGCGCGGCGAGGACACGGAACAGGCGCGCCTCGAACTGCTGCTGCACCACCGCGCCACCGTGCTCGCCCAGCTCGACGAGATGACGAAGAGCCTGGCCGCGATCGACTTCAAGATCGCGACCTACCAGGAAAGGAAAGAAGACACCCGATGAAAAAAGTGACCCTCGGAATCCAGAGCCCCCTCGAGGTCTCCCAGCTCGGCCTCGGCTGCATGGGCATGAGCGCCTTCTACACCGGCGCCGGCACCGATGAGGCGGAGTCGATCCGCACCATCCACCGCGCCATCGACCTCGGCGTGAGCTTCTTCGACACCGCCGAGATGTACGGACCGTACGAGAACGAGAAGCTGCTCGGCAAGGCGCTCGGCAGCCGCCGAGACGAGGTCGTGGTGGCCACGAAGTTCGGCACCCTGCGGCACCGCACCGACGGGTCGTACGGCCTCGACGGCAGCCGCGAGAACGTGCGGCTCGCCGTCGAGGGCTCGCTGCAGCGGCTCGGCACCGACCACATCGACCTCTACTACCAGCACCGGATGGACCCGGACACCCCGATCGAGGAGACCGCCGGCGCGCTCGGCGAGCTGATCGACGAGGGCAAGATCCTGCACTACGGGCTGTCGGAGGCCGCGCCCGCGACCATCCGTCGCGCCCACGCCGTGCGCCCGGTGACCGCGCTGCAGACCGAGTACTCGCTCTGGACGCGCGACCCCGAGGCCGAGATCCTGCCCACCCTCCGCGAGCTCGGCATCGGCTTCGTGCCGTACTCGCCGCTCGGCCGCGGCTTCCTCACGGGCACCATCCGCTCGGTCGACGCCCTCGACGAGAGCGACTTCCGGCGGCAGAACCCGCGCTTCGAGGGCGAGAACCTCGCGGCGAACATCCGCATCGTCGAGACCGTGGATGCCGTCGCGGCCGAACTCGGCGCCACCCCGGCGCAGGTGGCACTCGCCTGGTTGCTGGCGCAGGGCGACGACATCGCGCCCATCCCCGGCACGAAGCGCGTGTCCCGCCTCGAGGAGAACGTGGGGGCGACGGATGTCGCGCTCACGCCCGAGCAGCTCGCCCGCCTCGACGCGATCACCCCCGCCGCGGGCGACCGGTACGCGGACATGTCGAGCGTCAACCGCTGACCCCGTCCTCGCGACCCGTCAGTTTT
>BADC01000868.1 GCA_000333435.1 Corynebacterium-like bacterium B27
CATCGGCGGCCCGCGCTCCGGCTTCATCGTGAGCCGTGACATGGAGCTGGCGAAGAAGCTCAACTCCAACGTCTTCCCCGGCCAGCAGGGCGGCCCGCTGATGCATGTCATCGCCGCCAAGGCCACCGCGTTCAAGCTCGCCGCCACGCCCGAGTTCAAGGACCGCCAGGAGCGCACCCTCTCCGGCGCCCGCATCCTCGCCTCTCGGCTCACCGCCGACGACACGCGCGCCGCGGGCGTCGACGTGCTCACCGGCGGCACCGACGTGCACCTCGTGCTCGCCGACCTGCGCACCAGCGAACTCGACGGTCAGCAGGCCGAAGACATCCTGCACGAGGTCGGCATCACCGTGAACCGCAACGCGGTGCCCTTCGACCCGCGGCCCCCGATGGTGACCTCGGGCCTCCGCATCGGCACGCCCGCGCTCGCCACTCGCGGCTTCGGCGACACCGAGTTCACCGAGGTGGCCGACATCATCGCCACCGCGCTGAAGCCCGCGCCCGACGTGACGGCCCTGCGCACCCGCGTGCTCGAGCTCACCGCCGGGTTCCCGCTGTACCCGGGCCTCGAGCAGTGGTAGCGGTCCGTCTCGACGGGGTCGCCACGGCGACGGCCCTGAAAGACGAGATCCGCGAGCGGGTGACCGCGCTGCGGGAGCGCGGGATCGTTCCGGGCCTCGGCACGCTGCTCGTCGGCGACGACCCGGGGTCGATCTCCTACGTCGCCGGCAAGCACCGCGACTGCGCCGAGGTCGGCATCGAGTCGGTGCGCGTCGACCTGCCCGCCACGGCGAGCGAACAGGATGTGCGCGACGCCATCGCGGCCCTCAACAGCGACCCGGCGGTCACGGGCTACATCGTGCAGCTGCCGCTGCCGGCGGGCATCGACGAGAACGCGATGCTCGAACTCATCGACCCCGCCAAGGACGCCGATGGGCTGCACCCCACGAACCTCGGCCGGCTGGTGCTCGGCGTCGAAGGAGAGCTCGACTCGCCGCTGCCCTGCACGCCCGCGGGCATCGTCGAGATGCTGACCCGCTACGGCGTCTCGCTGCCGGGGAAGCACGTCGTGGTGGTGGGTCGCGGACTCACCGTCGGTCGGCCCCTCGGGCTGCTGCTCACCCGCAAGGGGGTGGATGCGACGGTGACGCTCACGCACTCGCGCACCGTCGACCTCGCCGCCGAGGTGCGGCGGGCCGACGTGGTGGTGGCGGCCGTCGGCGTGCCGGGGCTCATCAAGGCCGAGTGGGTGAAGCCGGGGGCTGCTGTGCTCGACGTGGGGATCACTCGCGTCGTCGACATGGAGACCGGGAAGGCTCGGCTCGTCGGTGACGTCGATCCTGGGGTCGCTGAGGTGGCGGGGTTCCTGTCTCCTGTGCCGGGGGGCGTTGGGCCGATGACTCGGGCCATGTGCTCG
>BADC01000867.1 GCA_000333435.1 Corynebacterium-like bacterium B27
GTTCCCGCACCGCGACGACACCACCGCCGTCGTCCCCCCGATCGTGCCGCCCACCCCGGCCGCACAGGCCCCGGCCACCCCGGCACAGCCCACCGGCGCACAGCCCACGCTGCCGCAGCCGACCAGCGTGAACCCGCACCTCGCGGGCTACCCGGCCCCCGCCGCGCCGGCCGCCCCCGCCGCCCCGGCCGGCGCCTACGGCCAGCACGCGCAGCACACCGCGAACTACGGCAACGGCTCCTTCGGCACCCCGCCGAGCGGCACGCCGCCGTACAGCGCGGTGCCCGATCCCAACTTCAACTCGGCCATGTACGCCGCGTCTGGGGCCTACAGCCAGCCGCTCGAGTCGGTGATGGACCACTTCCAGTACTGCGTCGACCTGGTGGGTCTCGAGCACGTGAGCTTCGGACCTGACACGCTGTTCGGAGACCACGTGGGGTTGCACCACGCCTTCTCGTCGAACCTCTCGATCAGCCAGGCGCACGGACACGTCGAGTACGAGGAAGTGGAATACGTCGACGGCATCGAGAACCCGGCCGAGGAGTTCTACAACATCATCGGCTGGCTCGTGAAGCACAACTACTCGGACGAC
>BADC01000866.1 GCA_000333435.1 Corynebacterium-like bacterium B27
AGACCTTCTTCGCGCCTTGAGCGACCTGTCAGACGTGCGCGTAGATCGGCGAGCGCACCGTGCGGGTCAACCGGGCGTCGACCACGAACGGTCCACGAGACCGGTCCCACGAAGCGAGTGCCGGTTCGAGTTCGTCGATCGCCTGCACCACGGCGCTCTGCGCGCCCATGCCTGCGGCCAGGGCGGCGATGTCGCCGTAGCCGAAGATCGCCTGCTCGACCGGCACGCTGGCGCAGGTCGCCGAGTGGGTGCAGAGCGCCGCCGACCGCGGCCGCGCCCCGCTCGTGGTGGTGGCGGAGGGCTTCACCCCCGACCACGCCGACGACCCGCACTCCGAACGCGGACTCGACGCCTTCGGCCGGCCCCGCCTCGGCGGCATCGGCGAACGGCTCGCCCCGATGATCGAAGACCTCACCGGTATCGAGACACGGGCGACGACGCTCGGGCACATCCAGCGCGGCGGGGTGCCGACCGCCTACGACCGGGTGCTGGCGACCCGGCTCGGCATGGCAGCATCCGACATCGTGCAGGACGGGTCGTGGGGGCAGATGGTGGCGCTCCGCGGCACCGAGATCGTCACCGTGGGCTTCGAGGACGCGCTGGGCAAGCTCAAAGTGGTCCCGCAGCACCGCTACGACGAAGCGGCGATGCTGTTCGGGTGAGCTGCGCCGTGTAACTACCGGAATGAAGAAGACCGACGCCGTATACGGGGTCGGTCTTCTGCATTCCCGTAGCAACTCATCACGCTTCCCGGAATCGCACGGCGTCACCGGGCCGCAATTGAGCCGCGGTGTCGACGGCAGCCTCCGTCAGCACCGCGATCACCGGGTAGCCACCCGTGACCGGATGGTCGCGGAGGAAGACGACCGGCCGGCCGCTGGGCGGGATCTGCACCGCCCCCGCCACCATCCCCTCGCTCGCCAGCTCGCCCTCGTGCCCGGGCGCGCGCTGCACCCCGGCGCCCGCATCATCGGCCACCGTCAGCCGCAGGCCGACCCGGTTGGAGTCCGTGCCGACGACCCACCCGGTGTCGAGCAGCTGCCGCCAGCCGCGCTCACCGAACCAGTCCCGCCGGGGCCCCGGCAAGACGGCGAGCCGCGCCGTGCCCGCGGCGGGGAGCGGCGGCGGGATGCTCGTCGCCGCAGGCCGGGCGCCGACCCCGCCCTCGTGCTCACCCGCGAGCTGCAGCAGATCCCCGGCTGCGAGCGGCGCGGGGCCGAGGCCGCTCAGCACATCCGTCGACCGGCTGCCGAGCACCGGCTCCGCGTCGAAACCGCCCCGCACCGCGAGGTAGTACCGCAAGCCGGAGGCCGGCGGCGTGAGCAGAAGCGAGTCGCCCGCCCCCACGGTGAACGACGTGCCGGCCGGATGCTCGACCACACGCCTGATGCGCGCGCCGCCCGGCTTGGGGTCGAGCGTGGTTTCCGCTGGGCTCCCATCCCCCGCCCGCCCGGCCTCGGCTTCGGCCCCGGCTTCGGCCGAGCCCCGCTCCCCGGCCTGCTCGGTGACGACGGCGGTTCCCGAGGCGCCGGTCAGCGCGACCAGGAGCGCACGGCCCGCCCGAAGCTCGAGCCCGCCGAACACCGCTTCGACGACCGCCGCGCCCGGGCGATTGCCGACGAGGCGGTTCGCCGCCGCGGCGGATGCGCGGTCTGCCGCACCCGACGCCGTGACGCCGAGGTGGGCGTGACCGGGACGTCCGCTGTCGTGCAGGAGCGCCAATGGCCCGGTCGCGACCACCTCGAAGGCCGCCCGGGCGACCGGGCTGAGCCGCTCATCCGGCCCGGTCCACTCACCCGGACCGGGACGAGGGTTCCCGGCCTTCTCATCACTCACGGACGAACCTCACCCGAGTCCCCGGCGCCAGCAGCGCGGGCTGTGGGCGCGCGGGCTCCCACAGCACGGCGTCGGTGTGACCGATCAGGTGCCAGCCGCCCGGCGACGGCCGTGGATAGATCCCGCAGTAGCCGGCCGCGACCGCGACACTGCCCGCCGGCACGACCGCGCGCGGCGACGGCCGACGGGGCACGGCCAGGCGGTCGTTCTCACCGGTGAGGTAGGCGAAGCCCGGTGCGAACCCGATGAAGGCAGCGGTCCACAGCTGATCGAGGTGCGCGGCGATGACATCCTCGACGGATGCGCCGGCCAACTCGGCCACGACCGCCAGGTCGTCCCCGTCGTACCGCACCGGCACCTCGACGAACGCGTCGCCAGTCGGCTCGGCGGTGGCCCGCGTCGCTGACCCGGTGCTACCGGTGACCGCCAGAACCCACGCGTCGACCGTCACCCGAGCGATCACTCGCCGATCGAAGCTCACGAGCACGGTCTCCGCCGCCGGCACCAGGTCGGTGACGCCGGGCGGCCGGGACGCCTCGAGGCGGCGGTAGAGATCGAGCACGGTTCGCGCATCCGTCGGTTGCAGCAGCACCGCAGACTCCCCCATCGGCAGCGTGCGCACCGTCGCGCCGTGTGCCGACGGGCTCATGGCCGGGAGACGGCGAACGGCGTGATTCGGAGTCCGGATGCTTCGAGGCCGCCGCGCACCGCCCGGGCGATCGCGACCGCGCCTGGGGTGTCGCCGTGCACGCAGATGGTCTCGGCAGACAGGGCGATGTCGGTGCCGTCGATCGCGGTGACGATGCCCTCGTCGGCGAGCCGGATCATCCGCTCGGCGATCTCGGCCCCGTCATGCAGCACGGCACCGGGTTCGGTGCGGGGCACGAGGGTGCCGTCGGGCCGGTAGGCGCGGTCGGCGAAGGCCTCTGGCACGAACCGCAGTCCCTCCGCCTCGGCGAGCCGCGACACCTCGGAGTCGGGCAGGCCGACGACGGCGAGTGACGGGTCGATGGCGATCACGGCGTCGATCACCGCGCCTGCCTGCCGTTCGTCGTGCACGATGCGGTTGTACAGGGCGCCGTGCGGTTTGACGTAGAGCACGCGGGTGCCGGCCGCGGTCGCGAGGCCCTGGAGGGCGCCGATCTGATAGATGACGTCGGCGGTGAGGTCGGCGGCGGGGAGGTCGAGGTCACGGCGGCCGAAGCCGCGCAGGTCGGGATAGGACACCTGGGCGCCCACCGCCGTTCGGCGCGCGGCGGCGAGGCGGAGCGTCTCGAGCAGGCGCGTCGGGTCGCCCGCGTGGAAGCCGCAGGCCACGTTCGCGCTGGTGACGACCTCGAGCATGGCGCGGTCATCGCCGAGGGTCCAGGCGCCGTAGGATTCGCCGAGGTCGGCGTTGAGGTCGATGGCGGTCACGTGGTCGGCCGCCCTGGGTGCTCGGTGACGGGTGCCGGATGCTGCGGACCCGGCCGCTCCTGCCGACCCGGCCGCTCCTGCCGCTCAGGAGTTTCTGGCGAATCCGTCGCCGTGGTCCGCTCGCGACCGCGCTCGTGAACGATCCGCCAGAGCGCGTCCACCTGCGCGAGCGTCTCGTCGAGGGTTCCGCTGGAGTCGATCACCGTGTCGGCGATCGCGCGACGCTCGGCATCGCTCGCCTGCGACCGGATGCGCCGCTCGGCTTCCTCCTGCGACATCCCGCGCAGCGACATCAGCCGCTCGCGGCGGACGTCCTCCGGGGATTCGACCACCACGACGTACTCGAACAGTCCTCCGCGACGTCCCCCGGTCTCGACCATGAGGGGCACGTCGTAGACGACGATCGCATCGGGGTCGGCCGCGTGCGCCTCGGCCAGCCGCTGCTTCAGCAGCCGTCCGACTTCCGGATGCGTGATGCCGTTGAGCTCGAGCCGGGACGCATCGTCGCCGAAGACGATGGCGCCGAGGGCGGCGCGATCGAGGGAGCCGTCGGCGGCGATGACGGAGTCGCCGAACCTCTTGCGGATGGCGGCGAGCCCGGGCGTGCCTGGCTCGACCGCGTCACGGGCCAGCCGATCGGCGTCCAGCACCACCGCTCCGTGCTCGGCGAGACGCCGCGCCACGGTCGACTTGCCTGCGGCGATTCCCCCGGTGAGCCCGATCACGTACACGCCTTCATGCTAGCCGGGTGCACGGTGCCGAGGAGCCGTTCGAGTCACGCTTGACGCTTGACCGGGGCGATCAGCGCATCGGCGAGTTCTGAACGAGCCCTGACCCCCAGTTTGCGGTAAATCCTCTGCAGATGCGTCTCGACCGTGCGAACGGACAACACCAGCTGCTCCGCCACTTCCCGGTTGCTCAGCCCGGCCGCCACGAATTCCGCGATCTCGATCTCCCGACCGGACAGAGTGACGGTCGCGTGATCCTTCAATAAAGGCAACCAGGCCATGTCGCAGCGTGCAAGCTGCTCGGTCATTTGACGAGCGGAGGCAGATGCCTCGCGCTCCTGACCGCTCAGCCGGTGAAGATTCAGCGCCGCCGAGAAGGCCTCCGCCGCGTAGACGCTCAGCCCCAGATCCGCGGATGCCTGCCCGATCGAGTCGAACTCGTCCGCCAGATCGCTCGCCGACCCGAGGTTGTCGGCCACGCGTTCGAACGCCGCCAATGCTTGCCCGAACCGCACGGCCACTGCGATACAACAACCTTCGACCACATCGGCCAGTTCTTCGATCTGAGGCAGCACGCGAAGAGCATTGCCCGAGCGAGCCGATTCGACCAGGGCGACGACACTGAGCAGGTTGTAACCGTCTCGCGCGTGGGCGCCCGCTGCGTCCAAGAAGGCGGCAGCGGCGTCCTCCAGCTGTCCGTCTGCCGCGTGGATCCAGCCGAGCGCTTGAAGGCACCACCCTGCGAGGAACGGCTGACCGGGCGACAGGGTCGCCATTGGCGCCAGCACCTCGCGTGCGGATTGGGCATCCCCGCACGTCGCGAGGGCTGTGGCGAGACCCGCTCGCGCGAACGCCGCGGTCTCCTCCAGCCCGTTCGCTTCGAGGAGATCGAGCCCGTGCCGATAGATCGTGGTTGCTGCGGTCGCCTGCCCCCCGGTCACCATGATCGCTCCCGCCAACCACTCACACATGCCCTGCTGACCGCCCTGCCCGAGCGCGGCTGCCTCGTCGCGCAGGGCCAAAGCGGAATCCATGGAGCGCTTGGTGGACTGGTCGTAGATCTGGGAGAGCATCTGTCCCCAGCGCACTCGAAACGTGTCGACGCCGTTCGCTTCGAGAAGGCTCCGGGCCTCAGCCAGAAGTTCCTCTGCCTCGGACTGCCTGCCCGAGAGGGTGGCCACTGTGCCCGCGAGTGCCAAGCGCTCACCTTCGAGCACCGCGGCCTGATCCGTGACCGCGTGACGCGGGTGGCCCGGATCAGCCGAGATCGTGGATATCGCGCTCATCCGAAGGGTCGAAGCAAGGTCGATGACCTCGGCCTGGGCCGCAGAGTTCGACGCCAGGTTCCAATTGGAAGCGGGATCGGCCAGTCGCGCGTTCATCAGGCGCACCAATTCATCGCGGGCTCCACGCTGCCGCGGCTCCGCATCCGTGTCGAACTGAAGACGCTCGAGCCTGACCAGGGCCTCCTCGGATCGCCCGAGTTGCGATTCCGCCGAGGCGAGAACCAGTTCCGCATCGACGCCACCACCGTGCGACAGGGAGACAGCGGCCAACTGAAGCGCCAGCTCGGTTCGTGAGGCCCTGAGCGCTGACTCAGCGGCCTGGGTCAGCGCCATCGGGTCCACCGGGCGCTGCACCAGCAGGGACAGTCGAGCCAGAGTGATCAACTCGTGTTCCTCGAGTTCAGCCACCGGCTCGGCCGCCAGTGCATCCACGATCGCTTCGATGATCCTCCGCCGACGCAATTGCCCGACGGTCTGCGGCACCATCAGCTCGATGACGGGGTCGTGGACGCGGATGCGGATGCGCAACCCACCCGAGCCCTCTCGCGCGTCGATGATCGCCTCGGCTTCGAGCCGTTCCAGTTCCAGCCGGGATTCGGTTCGACACAGATCGTCGACGATTCGTATGACGTGGTCCAGGCGGAGTTCGGGCGCGAGTGCGACGACATCGATGATGGTCTCCGCGATCGGAGTCACCCGCGACGACTCACCGATCCGGTCGAGCACGAGGCGCCGCGCACCGTCGCTGGATTGGACGACATCGGTGAACCGCCACTGACCGGAGACCAGCTGAAGCACACCGCTCGATCGGGCTTCACGGACCACTTCGCTGAGAATGACGAGGTCGCCACCGGCTCGACGGGGGATGAGGATGGGCACGGCCGAGGCATCCAGGGGGCCATCGAGAATACTCTCCACGATGCGCAGGACGGCGGTGCCGCCCAGCGGACTCAGATCGATTCGTTCGATGACGCCATCCCTGCAGAGACGGTCGAAGGCCGCGTCGAATCCTCTCCGTCGCATCGTCATCAGCGGGATGACCGTGCGAGCTTTGATCGCGTCGATCAGCCGCGCCACACGATCGGAGTCATAGCGATCGACGTCATCGCCGATCCACAGTGTGGCGCGATCCTCGGCACTCAGACTCTCGATCAATGTCCGGAGGAATTGGGTGCGCCCCCAACCTGGATCCGCCAGGACAGCGACGCCCTGACCCTTCCGGAGCGCAGAACGCGCCGCTTCGAGTCCGCTCTCGCGTTCAGCATCATGCACAACCGTCGTCACCATGACCCCCGTCGTTCAGCACTGATCGCCGCTGGACATCATTCTGGCGCTAAAGAATGGGTGCCGACCAGTCATTTCTCGCATCGCCCTTCAACGGCCGAATGGCCGCCCCCGGAGGGACGGCCATTCGTGCGATGAGACGAGATCAGCTGTTGGAGCTGAGCTTCTCGCGCAGTGCGGCGAGGGTCTCGTCGTCGGCGAGGGTGCCGGCGCCGGTCGACTCGCTCGAGAAGGAGGAGGAACCCGAAGGGATGTCGCTCGCGGCTGCATCGGCAGCGGATGCGGCGACCTGCTTCTTGTGGGCCTCCCAGCGCGCCTGTGCTTCGGCGTACTGCTGCTCCCAGGCCTCGCGCTGAGCGTCGAAGCCTTCCTTCCACTCGTTGGTCTCCGGGTCGAAGCCCTCGGGGTACTTGTAGTTGCCCTGCTCGTCGTACTCGGTGAGCATGCCGTAGAGGGCAGGGTCGAACTCGGTGCCCTCGGGGTCGACACCCTCGTTGGCCTGCTTGAGGCTCAGCGAGATGCGGCGACGCTCGAGGTCGATGTCGATGACCTTGACGAACACCTCGTCGCCGACCGACACGACCTGCTCGGCGAGCTCGACGTGCTTGCCGGAGAGCTCGGAGATGTGCACCAGACCCTCGATGCCCTCGGCGACGCGGACGAACGCACCGAACGGCACCAGCTTGGTGACCTTACCGGGCGCGACCTGGCCGATGGCGTGGGTACGGGCGAACACCTGCCACGGGTCTTCCTGCGTCGCCTTGAGCGACAGGGAGACACGCTCGCGGTCGAGGTCGACCTCGAGGATCTCGACGGTGACCTCCTGGCCAACCTCGACGACCTCGGAGGCGTGCTCGATGTGCTTCCAGGACAGCTCGGAGACGTGGACGAGACCGTCGACGCCGCCGAGGTCGACGAACGCACCGAAGTTGACGATCGACGAGACGACGCCCTTGCGGACCTGACCCTTCTGGAGGTTGTTGAGGAAGGTGGTGCGGCTCTCCGACTGCGTCTGCTCGAGCAGCGCGCGGCGGCTCAGCACGACGTTGTTGCGGTTCTTGTCGAGCTCGAGGATCTTCGCCTCGATCTCCTGGCCCAAGTACGGGGTCAGGTCGCGCACGCGGCGGAGCTCGATGAGCGAGGCCGGGAGGAAGCCGCGGAGTCCGATGTCGACGATGAGGCCACCCTTGACGACCTCGATGACGGAACCCGTCACCACGCCATCGGCGTCCTTGATCTTCTCGACGTCGCCCCACGCACGCTCGTACTGAGCGCGCTTCTTCGACAGGATGAGACGGCCTTCCTTGTCCTCCTTCTGGAGGACGAGGGCCTCGACACTGTCGCCGACCTGGACGACTTCGCTCGGGTCGACGTCGTGCTTGATGGAAAGTTCACGCGAAGGGATGACGCCCTCCGTCTTGTAACCGACGTCGAGGAGGACCTCGTCGCGGTCGATCTTCACGACGGTGCCTTCGATGAGGTCTCCGTCGTTGAAGAATTTCAGAGTCTTTTCGACCGCGGCGAGGAAGTCTTCAGCAGATCCGATGTCATTGATGGCGACCTGCTTGGTGCCTTTCGGTCGT
>BADC01000865.1 GCA_000333435.1 Corynebacterium-like bacterium B27
GTTGTGTACCGGCCGGGATGACGACGTACGGCAGGTCGATCCCCCGGGACTGCGGGTTGCCGCGGTTCTCGGGAACGGTCAGCGTTCCGCACTTCGCGGCGGCCGGCAGGCCAGGCGGGCAGCTGCGCTCGGCGATGGTCGCCGCGTTCGCGGCTGGTGCCTGCCCTGCGACGAGCACCGCGGCGACGACCGCCCCCAGCACGAGCTGCGCAATAGTTCGACGGCCCACGTCTCCCTTTCGGTTTCGGGTCACGATTCACGCATTCGGGTTACGTACGCCATAACCTAACGCATCGGTGCGGGGATGCCACGGAACTAGACTGATGACATGCCAGAGCAGTCATCGCCCGCTGAGAGAGCGGTCACCAAGCGCGTGCGCACGCGTCATTTCCAGAACGCGAAGGACACCGGCATCCTCATCACCGGGCTCACGAGCTACGACCAGCTCTCGGCCCAGATCTTCGACGAGGCGGGCATCGACTTCCTCCTGGTGGGCGATTCGGCGGGCAACAACGTCTACGGCTACGACACCACGCTGCCCGTGACGGTCGACGAGCTCATCCCCCTCGCCCGCGCCGTCGCCGGTGCCGTGAAGCGCGCGCTGGTGGTTGCCGACATGCCGTTCGGGTCGTACGAGAACAGTGCCGAGGAGGCGCTGCACACCGCCGTACGGTTCATGAAGGAGACCGGCGCCCACGCCGTGAAGCTCGAGGGCGGGGTGCGCAGCGCCGACAAGATCCGCCGCATCGTGGATGCCGGGGTGCCGGTCATGGCGCACATCGGTTTCACGCCCCAGAGCGAGCACGGGCTGGGCGGTCACATCATCCAGGGCCGCGGCGAGGGCGAGGAGCAACTGCTCGCCGACGCCCTGGCGGTGGAGGAGGCCGGCGCTTTCGCGGTGGTGCTCGAGATGGTGCCCGCCGCGGCGGCCGAACGGGTGACGAAGGCCCTGCGCATCCCCACCATCGGGGTCGGCGCAGGCCCCCACGTCGACGGGCAGTTGCTCGTCTGGACCGACTTCGCCGGCTTCTCGACGGGCCGCGTCCCGAAGTTCGTCAAGCAGTACGCCGATCTGCGGGGGGTGCTCAGCCAAGCGGTGGAGCAGTTCCGCAGCGACGTCGCCGGCGGCAGCTACCCTGGCCCTGAGCACAGTTACGAATAACAGGAGGAACGATGAGCGACGACCCGTCGACCCAGTATTGGTACAACATGAAGACCGGTGAGGTCGAGAAGGGCTATGTGTCGTCGGTGGTCGACCGGGTGGGCCCGTTCGCCACGCACGAAGAGGCCGAGCACGCCCTGGAGAAGCTCCGCGCGAACAGCGCGAAGTGGGCCGAGGACGACGCGGCCGACAATCGATGACCGAGAACATGCCCGACACGGTGGCCGTCGGCATCGACATCGGCGGAACCGGGATCAAGGGCGCCATTGTCGACGTGACGACCGGCGAACTGCTCACCGATCGTAAGAAGTTCCCGACCCCCGAGGGCGGCAAGCCCGACGACATCGCCAAGACGGTCAGCGACCTGCTCGAGTCGCTCGGCGACATCCCCGCATCCGCCACCGTGGGCGTCTGCTTCCCCGCCGTGGTGCGCCACGGCGTCACGATGTCGGCCGCGAACGTGTCGAAGAAGTGGATCGGCTTCGAGGCCGAGAAGCTCTTCGAGAAAACGCTCAACCGCGACATCACCTTCGTGAACGACGCGGATGCGGCCGGCTTCGCCGAGGTGCAGTACGGCGCCGCCAAGGGCAAGGGCGGGCTCATCATCATGACCACGCTCGGCACGGGCATCGGGAGCGCCCTCATCTACAACGGTGTGCTCATCCCGAACGCCGAGCTGGGTCACCTCGAGATCGACGGAGTCGACTACGAGACCAAGGCGGCGTACTCGGCCAAGGAACGCGAAGACCTCAGCTGGAAGAAGTGGGCCGAGCGGCTGCAGAAGTACTACAGCACGCTCGAGCGGCTGTTCTCCCCCGACCAGTTCCTCGTCGGCGGCGGCGTCTCGAAGAGCTACGAGGAGTTCCTGCCCCTCCTGAAGCTCAACACCCCCATCGCGCCCGCCGCGCTGCGCAACAACGCCGGCATCCTCGGTGCGGCGAAGCTGTCGACCATGAAGACCACCTTCCTGGAGTGACGGATGCGCGGGCCCGCGTCCGCCCCCAGCGCCCGGCGGCGTGCACTACACTGGGGCGCGTGAACGGGCCGGCAGACGGTCGCGTCACCGCGCTCGCGCTTCGTGCCGGCCGCGGTGCCGAGGAACGTCCGGGCTCCACAGAGCAGGGCGGTGGGTAACACCCACCCGGGGAGACCCGCGAGACAGTGCCACAGAGAACAGACCGCCGCGGGCTCCGGCCCGCGGTAAGGGTGAAACGGTGGTGTAAGAGACCACCAGCGGCTGCGGTGACGTAGCCGGCTCGGTAAACCTCGCCCGGAGCAAGGTCAGACAGGAAGCGCCAAGGCTGCTCGCTCAGCTTCCGGGTAGACCGCTGGAGGGCTGCGGCAACGTAGCTCCGAGATAGATGGCCGTCACGGGGCGCAAGCCCCGGACAGAACCCGGCGTATCGCCGGCCCTGTTCACCTGCCGGGCGGCCCGGGCTTCGCTCGGGCTGCCCGGGCGGCGCCGGTCCCTGCCCGGCGCCGCGCGACATGGAGTCTCCACTTACTGCCGGAATGATGCACCGGATTCCGGCAACAGGTGGATACTCGATGCAGCCCACGACTTGGGACACGGGAGCGCAGGCCGCGGGCCGCGCTCGACGACCCAGGGTGAGCGCTCGGCCGCGAAGCGACCGAACGCTCACATGTCGCCTCGCGCCGCAGTAGCGGCGGCGCGAGCAATAAGGGCCCGCCCAGCCGAAGGCCGGGCGAGCCCGAAAAAGCTACAGCCCCGACTCCTCCGTGCGCACCAGGATGCAGTTGCTGTCGGGGTCGAGGACGACGTCGTCGGGGGCGGCGGCACGGATGGCGGCGAGGTCGGTGCCCGTGAGGGCGACGTTGCTGCCGAGGGAGACACCGCGCTGCAGCAGGGCGGCGCCGATGCCGTAGCGCTCACGCTGCCGCTCGTACAGCGCCAGGAGTTCGGCGCTGATGCCGGCGGCGATGGCCGAGCGCTCCGACTGGGCCACGGCGAGCTGGGCGTTCACCCGCTCCTTCTGCTCGTCGCGCTGGGCCGCGAGCAGCCGTTCCTCGGTCGCGATGTCGTCGCGTCGCGCCGTGATGGCGGCGAGCCGCGTCTCGATCTCCTCCACGCGCTCCATCACCTCGAGCTCGGCGTCTTCGAGCGTCGAGCGCCGCACCTTCAGTGAGGCGAGCTCGTGCTCGAGGCCCTGGATGTCCTTCGCCGACGAACTCGCCTGCAACCGCTCGTGGTCCCGTTTCTCGCGGGCGGTCACGGTGTGGATGTCGCCCTCGATGCGGCCGATCTCGGCCCGGGCGTCCTCCAGTTCACCGCTGACGCCGCCGAACTCCTGCCGCGCCGCGATCGAGTCGCGCTGCAACTCGGCCAGCCGCGCCTCCTGCGGCAATGTGCGGAGCGTGTGGTTCAGCTGCGAGATGCGGTTGTCGGCCGCCTGCAGGTCGAGGAGCTTGCGCTGTTCGAGAGCCGGAGCCTTCATCGGGGGTCCTTCACGGTCGGAGCGGTCGGAGCGGTCAGTGCAATCGAAGCGGTCAGAGCAGTCGATGCAGATCGGGGGTTCGGTCGCGTCACTGCGTGATCACGAAATCCCACGGGTCGGTGCGCAGGTCGCTCACCACGAACTCGACCTCGGGCAGCGCCTCGGTCAGCTGCGCAGCCGCGGTCTCGAGCCAGAGCCACTCGCTCGCCCAGTGCGACACGTCGACGAGCGCCGGGCCGGACCCGTGCAGCGACTGCTCCCGGGATTCCGATGCCGGATGGTGCCGAAGGTCGGCGGTGATGTAGACGTCGGCACCGCGCACGGCCGGGTCGGCGAGCAGCGAGTCGCCCGCTCCCCCGCACAGTGCCACGGTGGCGACCGGCTGCTCGAACTCGCCGGAGACGCGCACACCCGTGGCGGTCGCCGGGAGGATCTCGCCGAGCGCCAGCGCGAGCCGGCCGAGCGTGGTGGGTTCGGGCATCCGGCCCACCCGGCCGATGCCCGTGCCCGGCCGCGCACCCGGTGTGATCGGGCGCTGGTCGACGAGCCCGAGCCGGGACGCGAGCACGGCGGAGGTGCCGTCGTCGACGATGTCGGCATTGGTGTGCGCCGCCACGAGGGCACAGCGCGAGCGGATGAGCTTGGCCAGCAGCGCACCCTTGTACCCGGTCTCGGCGACACTCGTCACGCCGCGCAGGAGCAGCGGATGGTGCACGAACAGCACGTCGGCCCCCACGGCCACGGCCTGGTCGACGGTGTCGGCCACCGCGTCCACGGCGAGCAGCACCCGGTCGACGCGGTCGTCGGATGCTCCGCTCACGACGCCCGGCGCATCCCAGCCTTCGGCGAACTCTGTCGGCCAGAGCCGCTCGACCGTGGCGTCGAACTCCGCGAGCGTGATGGGCATCTCCCCAGACTACTGGAGCGGCCCGAGCACGCCGAAGGGCCGGGTCACTCGGGGAGCCCGACCAGCGCGGCGGTACGCCGCCAGAGTTCGTGCTGCAACTCCACGTCGTCGGCCTGCCGGGCCACGGCACCCGCCGGCCGCAGCCGGTCGAAGTACACCCCGCTCGCGGCCGGCTCGGGTGCATCGGCCGCGAGCGCCAGGAGCGGTGCCGCGCCGACCTCGGCGGTCGCGCCCCAGCGGCCACCGGTCACCGCGGTCCCGAAGCGGATGAGCGGCGAACTCGCCCCGAAGTTCGTGACGATGGCGCCCGGATGCACGGCGAACGCGTCCACCCCCGGCCGCCCCTCGCGTGCCGCCTCCCGCCGCGCGAGCTCGCGGGTGAAGAGCACCACGGCGAGCTTGGCGGTGCCGTAGGCGCGCCACCCGCCGCGCCACGGCCGGGCGGCGTAGTCGAGGTCGGCGAGGTCGAGGCGGCCGAAGCGGTTGGCCACGCTCGACGTCGACACCACGCGCGCGGTGCCGCCGCGGCGGGCGGATTCCTCGAGCCGTGGCAGCAGCAGCCGGGTGAGGAGGTAGGGCGAGAGGTAGTTCGACTGGATCGTGGCCTCGTGCCCGTCGGCCGTCTCGACGCGGGTGGAGATGAGACCGCCGGCATTGTTGAGCAGCACGTCGACGACGTCGTACCGCTCGTTCAGCTGCTCGGCGAGCGCGCGCACGTCGTCGAAGCGGGCGAAATCGGCCACGAAGGCGGTGCCGCCGACCCGCTCGGCCACGGCACGGGTGCGCTCGGGGTTGCGCCCGACCACCGCGACCTGGTCACCCCGCTCCGCCAGCCGGGCGGCGGTCACCGCCCCGATGCCCGAACTCGCTCCGGTGATGACGACGACGCGCGGCGTGCTGTTCTGCATGACGCAACGCTACTCGCCCTGCGCCCCGCGCATCCGTCGCCGCCTTCGATCAGGCGGGCGGCACCGGCACGATCTCGACCGCCAGGGCGCGATGGTCGGAGAGGCCGTCGGGCGAGAGGGTGACGGACGTCGTCGTGTACGTCTTCGGCACCAGGAAGTAGTCGTTGGCCTGGTTCGATCCGGCGAACGAGACGTAGTGCTCGATCTCCGAGGTGAGGACGTAGTCGCGCCGCCAGAGGTGGGCGCTGCGCTCCAGGTGGTTGATGTTGAAGTCGCCGCCGATGATGCGGGTCTCGCCGCGCGCCGCCAGCATGCCGAGCACCTCTTCGAGCTGGTGCAGGGCGAAGTCGTCGCGAACCGAGAGGTGCACGTTCGCGAACTGCCAGTCGGGGGCGCCGGTGTCATCCGCGGGGTCGACGATGTCGGCGAACTGCACCAGCCGGTTGTGCGGATCGCCCTCCTCGTGCAGCAGGATGAGGGTTTCGCTGCCCGTGACCGGCAGCCGGCTGAGAATTCCCAGACCCTCCCGGTACGGGCCGAACTGCTTGCTCGGCTGCAGTCGGCTCACGCTGCCGTGCCGGTGCGGGAAGCCGAGTTCGGCGTTCAGCAGGTCGAGCTGCGGAACCGGCGCCAGATCGGCGAGGTAGACGACCTCCTGCAGGAGCACCAGGTCGGGCTGCTGCGCGAGGAGGTAGTCGACGATGCGCGGGAGCCGGGCATCCCAGTCGAAGAACCCGCGCAGGTTCAGGCTGACGATCTTCATGAGCTCCCACTCTTCATGAGCTCCCGCTGTGGGCCCTACCGGGCTCGAACCGATGACATCCACGGTGTAAACGTGGCGCTCTACCAACTGAGCTAAAGGCCCCTCGCGCCGCGTCGACGCGTGAAAAGCTTACAGGCTTAGACTTCGGGCGTGAGCGACGTGAAGCAGGAGCGTGCGCAGGCCGAGCACCGCTGGCCGGCCGCCATCGGGGTGATCGTCATCATCGCGAGCTACGCGCTGCTGCCGCCGGATTTCTTCGGGCTCGTCCGCTACGGCGTCGTGGCGCTGTGCCTCGCGCTCCTCGTGGCGGTGATCGTGATCAACCCGCACCGGATGGTGCGCCAGACCGCGTGGTCGAGACGGCTCGGGGTGGTGCTCGTGCTCGTCATGGGCGTCACCAACCAGGCCCTTCTCGTGGTGCTCGTTCGCCTGCTCGTCGAGAACACCGAAGACGGCCCCACCCTGCTGCTCGCCGCCCTGCAGGTGTGGCTGACGAATGTGATCGGCTTCGCGCTGCTCTACTGGGAACTCGACCGAGGCGGCCCGGTGGTGCGCACCCAGCACAAGCGGAGCGAGATCCCGCCGGCCGACTTCCGCTTCCCGCAGGACGAGGACCACGACGCCAGCCCCGAGGTGGCGGCCCACTCCTCCAAGACCAGCGGATGGCTGCCGGGCTTCGTCGACTACCTCTACTTCTCGCTGTCGGACTCGATGGCGTTCAGCCCCACCGACGTCATGCCGCTGACGCACCGCGCCAAATTGCTGATGGGTCTGGAGGCGTTCGCGGGATTCGTGCTGCTGGCCCTCGTGATCGCCCGGGGCGTCAGCCTGCTCGGCTGACCCTCCGGCGAGCCTGAATGAGCTCAGACGTGCGCGGGGACCAGGTCTTCGAGAGCGGCGCGGTAGGCGGCGATCGAACGCGCCTCGCCGGGCGCGGTGATGAAGGAGGCGCGGATGATGCGGTTCTGGTCGATGAGGAAGGTCGCGCGGTTCGCGAACCCCTTCTCCTCGAGGAACACGCCGTAGTCCTTCGCCACGTCGCCGTGCGGCCAGAAGTCGGCCACCAGCGTGAAGTCGTACCCCTCCTTCTCGGCCCAGGCACGCAAGGTGGCCTTGGAGTCGACCGAGATGCCGATGAGTTCGACGTTGGCGTCCTTGAAGAGGGAGATGTTGTCTTCGAGCGTGCACAGCTCGCTCGTGCACACTCCCGAGAAGGCGAGCGGGAAGAACACGAGTGCAACGGGCTTCTTGCCCTGGAACTGACTCAGGCGGATGCGCTCACCGTACTGATTGGGGAGCTCGAAATCGGGGGCCAGAGTGTCGTTCTCCAAAGCCATGATGGCTTCCTTTCCACTGCCGGGGCGTCTCACCGGCAAAAGCGCCCTCATCTTAGCTCTGCCTCGGCGTTACGCCAAACGGCACAGCGGGCGGCACGGGGCATCCGCTCTGCTTAAACTCACTAGGCTGTTCTGTGGCGTTCCGCACCACATCCCGGCGCGACGCCCGACACGAAACGATCTGTAATCAACAGAAAGGTCGACGGTGACTGTCAACGACCAGGACCCCTACTCGGCGGGCCACATCGATTCCGATCCCGACGAGACAGCGGAGTGGAACGAATCCCTCGACGCTCTCGTCGAAGCCCGCGGTCACGGCCGTGCGCGCGACATCATGCTGAGCCTCCTGAAGCGCTCGAAGGAGCTGCACCTCGGCGTGCCGATGGTGCCGACGACCGACTACATCAACACCATCGCCCCCGAGAACGAGCCCGACTTCCCGGGCGACGAGTCGCTCGAGCGCAAGTACCGCGCGTGGATCCGCTGGAACGCTGCGATGCTCGTGCACCGCGCCCAGCGCCCCGGCATCGCCGTCGGCGGTCACATCTCCACCTACGCCTCCAGCGCCGCCCTCTACGAGGTGGGCTTCAACCACTTCTTCCGCGGCCAGGACCACCCGGGCGGCGGCGACCAGATCTTCATCCAGGGCCACGCCTCCCCCGGCACCTACGCCCGCGCCTTCCTCGAAGGCCGGCTCGACGCGAACCAGCTCGACGGCTTCCGGCAGGAGAAGTCGCACGCCGGCGGCGGCCTCAGCTCCTACCCGCACCCGCGGCTCATGCCCGAGTTCTGGCAGTTCCCGACCGTGTCGATGGGCCTCGGCCCGATCAACGCGATCTACCAGGCGCAGCTGAACAAGTACCTCACCAATCGCGGCATCAAGGATGCGTCCGACCAGCAGGTCTGGGCCTTCCTCGGCGACGGCGAGATGGACGAGGTGGAGAGCCGCGGCCAGCTGCAGGTCGCCGCGAACGACGGTCTCGACAACCTCAACTTCGTCATCAACTGCAACCTCCAGCGCCTCGACGGCCCGGTGCGCGGCAACGGCAAGATCATCCAGGAGCTCGAGAGCTTCTTCCGCGGCGCCGGCTGGAACGTCATCAAGGTCATCTGGGGTCGCGAGTGGGACGACCTGCTCGCCCGCGACACCGACGGTGCGCTGCTGAACCTCATGAACACGGTTCCGGACGGCGACTTCCAGACCTACAAGGCCGAATCGGGCGCCTACGTGCACGAGAACTTCTTCGGCCGCGACCCGCGCGCCCTCGAGCTCGTCAAG
>BADC01000864.1 GCA_000333435.1 Corynebacterium-like bacterium B27
GCGCCCGCGGTGGCCGTGGAACGGGCGGCCGACGAGAACGACTACGGCGTCGTGCTGAGCAGCTCGAACGGCGCGCCGGAGCGGGATGCCCGCTACTTCAACCTCCTCCGCTCCCGCTCGATCGACGGCCTGATCTACGTCGCCGGCGCCCTGCGCCGCGACAACCAGCTGGCCGAACTCGCCCGGGCGTTCCCGATCGTGCTGGCCGACGAGTGGGTCGAGGGGCTCGACGGCATCCCGCTCGTCGCATCCGACAACCGGGCCGGCGGCCGGCTCGCGGCGCAGCACCTGCAGCAGCTCGGGCACACCGACGTCGCGGTGCTGGCCGGCCCGCGCGGGTTGCGGTCGGCCGAGGAGCGGATGGCCGGATTCCAGGAGATCTTTCCCGCGGCCGAGGTGATCGCGGGCGACTTCAGCGAAGCCACCGCGTTCGCCCGCACCCGGGAACGGGTGGCGCGCTCCGAAGCAGAACGCCGCACGCTGCCCACCGCCGTCTTCGCCTCGAACGACCTCGCGGCGTTCGGTGTCATCGAGGCGTTCGCCGCCGCCGGCCTCGCGGTGCCCGGTGACGTGTCGGTCGTGGGCTTCGACGACGTCGACCTCGCCCGCCGCTTCACCCCCGGCCTCACCACCGTTCGGCAAGCCGTCGACCAGATCGGCCGACAGGCCACGCTGACCCTGCTCGAACTCGTGGCCGGCGATGCGCCGTCGCTCGTGCCGCCGTGCCCCGTCGAGCTCGTCGTGCGCGCGAGCACGGCACCGCCCCGACCCCGCCCCCGCCCCCGAAAGGAACGCCTGTGACTCGAGTTCTGCTGCTCGGCGAATCCTGGTTCGTGCATTCCATCCACCAGAAGGGCTTCGACTCGTTCACCACGTCGGAGTTCACGCTCGGCGGAGTGACTCTAGAGGTTCCCCGGGACCGAGCT
>BADC01000863.1 GCA_000333435.1 Corynebacterium-like bacterium B27
CAACGTGATCGACACGCCCGGTCACGCCGACTTCGGTGGTGAGGTCGAGCGCGGCCTCTCGATGGTCGACGGCGTGGTGCTGCTGGTGGATGCGAGCGAGGGCCCGTTGCCGCAGACCCGCTTCGTGCTCCGCAAGGCGCTCGAGGCGAAGCTGCCCGTGATCCTGCTGGTCAACAAGACCGACCGGCCGGATGCGCGGATCGACGAGGTCGTGGGCGAGTCGCAGGACCTGCTGCTCGGACTGGCCTCCGACCTCGCCGACGACGTGCCCGACCTGGACCTCGATGCGATCCTCGACGTGCCGGTGGTCTACGCCTCCGGCCGCAACGGTGCCGCGAGCCTCACCAAGTGGTGGAGCTGGCGCGACGCATCGAGGCCGGCGAGCTCGAGCGCTCACCGGAGAACATCGATCTGATCCTCGCCGCCCGCGTGTGACCGCCGGAGGTCAGCGCAGGTAGGCGCTGACGAAGAGATCGCCCCGGATGCGCCCGAGGGCGTCCAGCACACGGTCGATCACCGCGTCGGTGACCGTCGAGGCGGCCGGGACGTCGTGCGGACCGAGCGGGCGCAGCGGCGAGCAG
>BADC01000862.1 GCA_000333435.1 Corynebacterium-like bacterium B27
CCGACACCGTACCGGTCGTCGGGGCGTCGAGTTCGGCGATGAGGCGCAGCAAGGTGGACTTGCNGCACCCGGAGGGACCGATCAGCGAGACGAATTCGCCGGGGGCGACCGTGAGGTCGATCGACTCGAGCGCGGTGACGGTCGCCTTCTTCTTGCCCACGAAGATCTTGTCGACACCCGAGACGTCGACGGCGGGCACGGTGGTGGCGGGCACGGCGGTGGCGGGCACGGTGGCGGATGCGTCGCTCATGCGGGCACTTCCCCTCTGCGGTATCGGCGGAGCAGCACTCCGAGCAGTGCGATGAAGCCGGCGGCCACGAGGCCCACAGCCACGGCGCCGAAGATGGGTGCCCAGGTCTTGGCGGGGTCGCCCGAGGCCTGCTGGGCGTATTCGATGATCATCCGGCCGATGCCGCCACGGAGGCCGATGGAGACCTCGGCGACGACGGTGCCGATGACGGCGTTGGCTGCGGCGAGCCGGAGGGCGGGCAGCAGGTACGGCACGCTGGCCGGCAGGCGCAGCGCGAACAGCGTCTTCCACCAGCCCATGCCGTAGCTGCGGAACAGCTCGACGTGGATGGTGTCGGGCGAGTTCAGCCCACGGAGCGCCCCGATGGACACCGGGAAGAACGCGAGGTAGGAGGCGATGACGGCCACCGACATCCAGTTCTCCCAGCTGAAGTCGCCGATCGAGAGCTGCGACCCCCAGCGGCGCACGAGCGGGGCGATGGCGATGAGCGGAACGGTCTGGCTGAGGATGATCCAGGGCAGCACTGCCGACTCGGCCGTGCGGAAGCGTTGCATCAGCACGGCGAGCAGCAACCCTACGACGACCCCGACGACCCAGCCGACCGCGGCCACCCCGAGGGTGAATACGGAGGCCTGGAGCACCGCGAGCCACACCGGGAGGGCGTTGCGGCCGCCGCCGGTGGGCTCGAAGAGGCGGCCGATCATGTCCCACACGTGCGGCATCGCGAGGTCGGTGGTGCGGGGCAGGATGGTGAGGTCGCCGACGACGACGCCCGTCGCGGGGCCGAGCGCCTTGTAGAGCTCCCAGACGAGCACGAGCAGCAGCACACCACCGACGCCGAAGGCGATGCGCTTCGCCGTCTGGTTCGTGCGCGGGCCGCTCGCGCCGGCGGAGGGGCGTGAGGTCATGCCTTGGCCGTGATGTGGTCGCGGAGCGCGGGCATCACGGTCTCGCCGTACACCCGGAGGGTCTCTTCCTTGTTGTCGTGCTGGAGGTAGCCGGCGAACTGGGTGACCCCGATGTCTTTGAGGGCCTTGAGCTTTTCGATGTGCTGCTCCGCGGTGCCGAGCACGCAGAACCGGTCGACGATCTCATCGGGCACGAACGCGGTGTGGCTGTTGCCGGCACGGCCGTGCTCGTTGTAGTCGTAGCCCTCGCGGTCTTTGATGTAGTCGGTGAGCGCCTTCGGCACGTCGCTGTTCTCGCCGTACTTGGCCACGATGTCGGCGACGTGATTGCCCACCATTCCACCGAACCAGCGGCACTGGTCGCGCATGTGCTCCCAGTCGTCGCCGATGTACATCGGCGCGGCCACGCAGAACGCGATCTCGTCGGGGTCGCGGCCCACGTTCTCGGCCGCCTGGCGCACCGTGGCGATCATCCACTTCGCGATGTCGAGGTCGCCGCACTGCAGGATGAACCCGTCCCCGACCTCGCCCGTGAGCTTGAGGGCGAGAGGGCCGTAGGCGGCCACCCACATCTCGAGCTCCGAGCCGTGGCTCCACGGGAACTGCAGGGTCGCGCCGTTGTACTCCACCGACCGGGAGTTCGCGAGCTCGCGGATGACGTGGATCGACTCCCGCAGCGTCTTCAGCGTGGTGGGAGCGCCGTTGGTGACGCGCACCGCCGAGTCGCCGCGGCCGATGCCGCAGATTGTGCGGTTGCCGTACATCTCGTTGAGCGTGGCGTAGACGGATGCGGTCACCGTCCAGTCGCGCGTGGCCGGATTGGTGACCATCGGGCCGACCTTGATCTTGTGCGTCTCGGCCAGGATCTGGCTGTAGATGACGTAGGGCTCCTCCAGAGCA
>BADC01000861.1 GCA_000333435.1 Corynebacterium-like bacterium B27
AGCCCGGTGAAGATGAACGGCAACGCACCAGGCACGGTCACCGTGCGCGTGGTCTGCCAGGCGGATGCCGCGTACACCGTCATCAGATCGCGGTGCACCGGACGCACCTGCCGGAGCCCTCGCAGGGTGTTGATGTAGACGGGGATGAACACGGCGATCGCCGCGACCAGCTGCCGAGCGGTCTCGGCCCCGGCGCCGAACATCGTGTAGAGCACGGGCGCGAGAGCGACGATGGGCACGACCGCCAGTGCGGCGACGACGGCGGCGCTCAATTCGTCGAGCACGCGCCACAGCGCGGCGAGGATGGCGAACAGGATGCCCACGACGCCACCGATGAGGAGCCCCACGAGGGCGTTGCCCCCGGTGACGAGCGCGCCCTGCAGCACGGTGGCGAAGTTCGTGCCGAACGCGCTGCCGATCGCGAGCGGGCTCGGCACGACGAACGCTTTCACGTCGAACGCCACCACCAGCAGCTGCCAGAGGGCGAGCGCGACGAGGCCCAGCAGCACCGGCGCGAGCACGGTGCGGTAGATGCCGGGAGAGGTTCTCATCGGGTCTCGACCCCTCGGATGCCGACGGGGACCTCGCCGTGCAGGAGCTCCCGCACCTTGCTCACGTTGTCGAAGAACGCCTCGTTCTCGCGCAGCTCCTCGGTGCGCTCCGCTGCGGAGCCGAGTGAGACGGTCAGGATGTCGCGGATGCGCCCGGGCCGCGGCGACATCACCACCACCCGGTTCGAGAGGTACACCGCCTCGGGGATCGAGTGGGTGACGAACACCACGGCGGCCCCCGTCTCGCCGGTGATGCGCACGAGCTCGGTCTGCATCCGCTCGCGCGTCATCTCGTCGAGCGCGCCGAACGGCTCGTCCATGAGGAGCAGGCGCGGGCTCTCGGCGAGTGCCCGGGCGATGGCGACGCGCTGCTGCATGCCGCCGGAGAGCTGGTCGGGGTAGCTCTCGGCGAAGTCGGTGAGACCCACCAGGCCGAGCAATTCGCTCACGCGTGACTTGCGCGCGGAGGAGGCCACGCCGTGCAGTTCGAGGGGCAGCTCGATGTTGGCGGTGACGGTGCGCCAAGGCAGGAGGCCGGCTTGCTGGAGGCGATGCCGTACTCCTGGTCGATGCGCGCCTGCCGTGCCGTCTTGCCGAACACCGACACCGTACCGGTCGTCGGGGCGTCGAGGTCGGCGATGAGGCGCAGCAAGGTGGACTTGCCGCACCCGGAGGGACCGATCAGCGAGACGAATTCGCCGGGGGCGACCGTGAGGTCGATCGACTCGAGCGCGGTGACGGTCGCCTTCTTCTTGCCCATCGCCGGCGGCAAGAAGGTGCCCGAGCGTGAGGCGCTCGACGTGGCCTTCAAGGCGATCGACCAGGGCGCGGCCGGGGTCGACATGGGGCGCAACATCTTCCAGTCCGAGCATCCGCTGGCCATGATCACGGCCGTGCGCGCCGTGGTGCACGACGGGCTGGGCGCCGAGGACGCGTTCGAGCTGTTCCGCAGCCTCGCCGCAGACTCGCAGCTCGCGCCGGCCGGAGTCTGATCGCCGTGACCCTGCTCAACACCGACCACCTCGGCGTTCAATCGGTCGACGTGGCCGTGATCGGCGCCGGCATCAACGGCCTCGCCGTGGCCCGGGAGGCCGCCGCGCGCGGTCTCAGCGTGGCGCTGTTCGACCGCGACGACATCGGGGCGCGCACCTCCAGCATCTCGACGAGACTCATCCACGGCGGCCTGAAGTACCTCGAGCGCTTCCAGCTCAAGCTGGTCTTCGAGTCGATCCACGAGCGAAACCGGCTGCTCGCGCACGCACCGCACCTGGTGAAGCCCTACCCGATGCTCATCCCGTTCTCGGCGTCGCAGAGCCGGCCGGGCTGGATGCTCGCCTGCGGTCTGCTCCTGCACGACGTGCTCTCCTTCCCGAAACCCAAACCGTTGCCGGCCAACCGGGTGGTCTTCCGGCGCGGCCTCAAGAAGCGGTGGCCCTCGCTCGAGGCCGCCGGGCTGCGCTGGGGCGGACTGTTCTACGACTCGAGCGTGGAGCTCACCGAGCGCCTGTGCGTCGAGATCGCGGCCAGCGCCCAGGAACACGGCGCCCTCGTCTTCACGCACACCCCCGTCACGGGTCTGCTGCGCTCGGGCGGGCGGGTCACCGGGGTGCGCTACGAGAGCCGCGACGGCGGCAGCCACGAGCTGAACGCGTCGGTCGTGGTGAATGCGGCGGGACCGTGGGTGGATGCGGTGCTCACCCTCGCCGGAGACGGCACCCGGCGGATCGGGCCGACGAAGGGCAGCCACATCGTGGTCGACCCCTTCCCCGGCGCCCCCGACACCTGCATCTTCTTCGAGGCCACCGACACCCGGCCCATGTTCATCCTCCCGTGGGCCGGCCGGTACATGCTCGGCACCACCGACATCCCGTTCGACGGCGACATCGAGGAGATCGTCACCGAGACGACGAG
>BADC01000860.1 GCA_000333435.1 Corynebacterium-like bacterium B27
CGAGCACACCCGACTCGTCGACGATGTACGCGCCGTTCAGATCCACCGGATCGCCGGCGTTGGCGGCGAGCGCGGGCCCCAGGACGACCAGGCCGATCGCGGCGGTGACGACGGCGAGCAGGGAGCGGAACCTCGCCGCTCGGCGATTCCGGTGCGGGTGTCTCATTGACCCAGATTCTAGGAGGCCGAGCTGTCGGGCGTCTATGAATACTGGATGTTCACCCGACGATTCCCGGGAGTCGTGGAGGAAGCGTGGCAGCGGATGCCGCCGGCGGCATGTGTCGCTGCGTTACACGCTCGGATGCACGGCGTGGGTGGCCCCGGCAGGATGAAGGGGTGAGTTCCGCACCCCGCCTCAGCGTCGTCGTCGTGACGCGTGAGCGGCCGCACGCGCCGGAGTACCACGCGTACGCGAGCACGCTGCTTGCACGGACCGTGGCGGCGGGGGAGCGCGCCGGGTGGACGGTCGACGTGGTGGCGGCTCAGGAAGAGGGGCGGGCAGCGACATTGCGGCGCACCGCCGGCGCCGCCGCGCAGGTCATCCTGGGCGGAGAGGACATCGCGCCGGAGTTCTACGGCGGCACCCGCGGGTACCGCGGCGAAGGGCAGCACGCCGAGCGCGCCGACGAGGCGCAGCTGGCGCTCGTGCACCGGGCGGTCGCCGAGGGCACGCCGCTGCTCGGCATCTGCCGCGGCCACCAGATCATCGACGTCGCCCTCGGCGGCACCCTGCTGCAAGACCTGGGCGAGGGTTCGGCACACCGGTTCGACGACGTGCCGATCGACCTCGTGATGGCGACGCACGACGTGCGGACCGTCCCCGGGAGCCGGCTCGCGGCGAGCCTCGGCGAGGTCGCCTCGACCCGCAGTGCGCACCACCAGGCCGTCGATCGGCTGGGTGACGGGCTCGTGGTGGCGGCACGCGCATCCGACGGCCTGATCGAGGCTGTGGAGCATGCCACCGCGCCGGTGCTCGGCGTGCAGTGGCACCCCGAGGACCCGGGTGCGCCCCGTGGTCAGCTCGATGCGCTGCTCGGTCTGCTGCGCGCCCCGCTCGCTCTCGCGGCCTGAGCCGCGAACCGCGTCCCGACGCCCGCGCTGGCACCCGCGCCGGCACCCGCTCCCGCCCCACCGGAGGGCGGACTATAACCCCGCGTCCGCGTATCCGGCTGTTGGAAACGCCGGTGAGTTGCTATTGTGATGCACGTTGTTGCTGTTGCGCGTGTGACTGGAGTGATTCGGTACCGCGAACCGAACGGTCAGGGGAATCATGCGGGTCAGCGCTTCGAGCACGTTCCGGGGCAAGCGGGCCGCTGGGGCGATCGCCCTCGCGTCGGCCATCGCCCTCGGCGCGACCCTCCTCGTCACCTCGCCCGCCGCCGCCACCGACTACCCGTCGTGGGACGACGTGGTCGCCGCGCAAGCGAACGAGACCACCAAGCAGAGCCAGATCGCCGAGATCCAGGGGCTGATCAGCGGCCTGCAGTCGCAGGTCGAGGAGGCGCAGGCGGTCGCGCAGAAGGCATGGGAGGCCGATCAGGTCGCCCAGCAGGCGCTCACCGACGGCACCGCCAAGGCCGACACGCTGCAGTCGCAGGCCGCAGCCGCGAAGGCCGCGTCCGAACAGTCGAGCAAGCGCGCAGCAGCCCTGGCAGCCCAGTTCGCCCGCAGCGCCGGCAACGACCTCACGTCGCACCTCATCGTCTCGGGCGGTGACAGCGAAGACCTCCTCTACCAGCTCGGCGCCATGTCGAAGCTCAGCGAGACCAGTCAGGGCGTGTTCGAGAAGGCGGAGCAGGATGCGAACACCGCCGACTCGCTGAGCCGCCAGGCCGAGATCGCCAAGAGCGAGCTGGCCGGCCTGGCCGCCGCAGCCGACGCCGCGCTGCAGCAGGCGCGCGACGCCCAGAAGACGGTGCAGAACGCCCTGCTCGACCAGGAAGCGCACCAGGCCGAGCTCACGGTGCAGCTGGCGGCATTGCAGCAGAACACGGCGTCGACCCTCGCCGATTACACCGCCGGTGTCGAGGCCGAGAAGAAGCGGCAGCAGGACGAGCAGGATGCCCGGGCCCGCGCGGCGGCGGAGGCGGCGGCGAATGACGACGGCGACGCGTCGACCGGCGGCGGATCGGGCGGCGGCGACTCCGGTTCGGGCGGCGCCGGCGGCGGCGGGGGCGGCGACATCGCCATCACCCCACCCGCGCAGTCGATCAGCGGTGACGCGGTGGTGGCGTTCGCCGAGCAGTTCGTGGGTGTCGTGCCCTACGGCTACGGCGCCGACCCCAACGACAGCTTCGGCTGCGACGGCCTGACGCAGTACGTGTACGGGCAGTTCGGCATCCGCCTGCCGCGCCTCGTGAGCCGTCAGGCAGCGATGGGCGTCCCGGTCTCGCCGCAGGATGCGCAGGCGGGCGACCTGGTGGTCTGGCCCGGCGCGCACATCGGCATCTACGACGGTCAGGGCGGCGTCATCCACTCGCCCGACTGGGGTCGCTACGTCACGCACAACCCCGGCCTGTGGGGCAGCTACTACTTCGTGCGCATCCTCTGACCCCGGTGGAACGGTGGGCGCACGCGGCGAATCGGCGTAGCGTTCAGGGCATGACCGACGACACGACCTCCAACGAGTCCGACTCCACGCCCGACACCGACGAGCTCGCCGACGGCTCCGGCACAACGGCCGAGCCCTCGCAGCAGAAGCACCACGACGCCGAGACCGACGAAGACACCGCTTCGGGCGGTCCGGCCGACTGACCGGGAGCACCAGCGTGAGCAGCATCCCGCTCGCGGTGACCGGCTCGACCGGCGCGGTCGGGGGCCTCGTGGCGCGCGACCTCGCCGGCCGCGGCGTGGCCCAGCGCCTCCTGGTGCGCACGCCCGCCCGAGCCCCTGAGCTCGCCGGCAGCACGGTGCACGCGGTCACCTATTCCGACGCTGCCGCAGCCACTGCTGCGCTGGAAGGGGTCGAGACCCTCTTCATGGTGTCGGCGGCCGAGAACGCCGATCGTCTCGCCGAGCATCGCGCTTTCATCGATGCGGCGGCCGCGGCCGGTGTCGGGCACATCGTGTACACCTCCTTCGCCGCCGCGGCTCCGGATGCGGTGTTCACGCTGGCACGCGACCACTACGCCACCGAGGAGCACATCAAGGCCTCGGGGCTGCGCTACACCTTCTTACGCGACACCCTGTACCTCGACTTCCTCGAGCTGATGACGGGCGACGACGGCGTCATCCGGGGGCCGGCGGGCGACGGGCGTGCCGCCTTCGTGGCCCGCGCCGACGTGGCGCGCACGGCCGCCGCGATCCTGCTCGACCCCGCCCCGCATGCGGGCGCCACCTACGACCTCACCGGCCCCGAGGCGCTGAGCCTCGCCGAGGTGGCCGCCATCCTCACCCGCGTGACGGGCCGCGACGTGGCCTTCCACGACGAGACGGTCGAGGAGGCCTACGCCTCCCGCGCCGGGTACGGTGCACCGCCTTGGCAGCTGGACGCCTGGGTCAGCACCTACACCGCCATCAAGAGCAACGTGATGGCCCCCCTGAGCCCGGCAGTCGAATCCATCACGGGCATCCCGCCCGAGACCTTCGAGACCTACCTCACGACCCGCCCCGCGCCGCAGTAGCGGCGGCGCGGAATAGGCGCGGGTGCCCCCAGTAGGATTTGAACCTACGGCCTTCTGCTCCGGAGGCAGACGCTCTATCCCCTGAGCTATGGGGGCCCGGGGTGCCTGTCTAGGTTAGCAGGATGTTACGGCTCGGCCGATCACGCCCGCGTCGTGCGAGGATCGGGAGCATGCAGCGATCCGTCTCAGCGCACATCGACGCCACCGTCGATCTCGGCACCACCGTCGTGTTCTCGATCGCCGCCGCTCCCGGCCCCGCGTTCGCGAGCGAGGTGATCGATTTCCGCGTCAACGGGGAACCCGTCGAGCCGCAGGAGATCACGGATGCGCACGGCACGCGCCTCCACCAGTTCGACGTTCCGGCGGCCCGCTTCACCGCGGTCTACGAGGCCGTGGTCGACGGCCGGGCGCCGGCGGCACCGGTGGAGCCGGTCGATCTCATCCGGTACCTGCGCCCGAGCCGGTACTGCGAATCCGACACCCTGATGCCCACGGCGCTGGGGGAGTTCCGCGGGCTGTTCGGTCGTGATCTGCTCGAAGCGGTGAGTTCATGGGTGGGTGCCGAGCTCAGCTACGTGCCGGGGTCGAGCCAGCCGACCGATGGTGCGGTGCAGACCCTGCTGCTGCGCAAGGGCGTGTGCCGCGATTACGCGCATCTCGTCATCGCGCTGCTCCGCGCACTGGACGTGCCTGCCCGCCTGGTCTCGGTCTACGCGCCGGGCCTGTACCCGATGGATTTCCATGCGGTCGCGGAGGCCTTCGTCGAGGGCGCCTGGCACGTGGTCGACGCCACCACGCTCGCGCCACGGCAGTCGCTCCTGCGCATCGCGACCGGGCGCGACGCGGCCGACACCGCCTTCCTCACCAATCACGGCGGCAACCTGGTGCTCGACCGCCTCGAGGTCTCCGCGGTCGTCGACGCCCTCCCCGCCGATGACCTCACGCAGCTCGTTCAGCTGGGCTGATCCACCGCACCGATCCGGCCGCCCAGCCGCGCGCGATAGGATCGTTCGCCGTGACTCCCGAAGCCCTCGCCGCCGCTCTGTACACCATCGTGTCCGCCCGCCTCGACTCGGTCGAGGGCGTCTCGATCACCGAGGCCGACGTCGCTCTCGAGCGTCCCCGCAACCGCGAGCACGGCGACTGGGCGTCGAACATCGCCATGAAGCTCGCCAAGCGGCTCGGCACCAACCCGCGCGCCTTCGCCGAGGAGCTGGTGCCGCTCATCCAGCAGATCGACGGCGTCGCGACGGTCGACGTGGCCGGCCCCGGATTCATCAACATCACCCTCGACGCCGCTGCCGCCGGCGAGATCGCACGCACCATCGTCGAGGCCGGCGACGGCTTCGGCCACAACCAGGTGCTCGCCGGGCACACCATCAACATGGAGTTCGTCTCGGCGAACCCGACCGGTCCGCTGCACATCGGCCACACCCGGTGGGCTGCGCTCGGCGACTCGATCGCGCGGGTGCTCAAGGCATCCGGCGCGGCCGTCACCACCGAGTACTACATCAACGACGCCGGCAGCCAGATGGATGTCTTCGGCCTCTCGGTGCTGCACGCCGCCAAGGGGCTGCCCACACCCGAGAAGGGCTACCCGGGCCCGTACATCCAGACCCTCGCCGAACGCGTGCTCGCCGCGGTGCCCGACCTCCTCGACCGCCCCGACGACGAGGCCGTCGCCATCGCCCGGGATCTCGCCTACGAGTACCAGCTCGCCGAGATCCAGCAATCGCTCACGAACTTCCGCGTGCACTTCGACGTGTTCTTCTCGGAGCGTACCCTGCACGCCCCGGATGCGGTGACCGGCAAGACGGCGATCGACGACGCCGAGGAGCGCCTGCGCGCCCAGGGTCACGTCTACGAGGCCGACGACGCCGTCTGGGTGCGCACCACCGATTTCGGCGACGACAAAGACCGCGTGCTCACCCGCGGCAACGGTGTCGTCACCTACTTCGCGGCCGACGCCGCCTACTACCTCAGCAAGAAGGATCGCGGTTTCCCCGAG
>BADC01000859.1 GCA_000333435.1 Corynebacterium-like bacterium B27
GGAAGGACATCCATTCATGCTTTTTGAGGTCGGCGAAACAGTCGTTTACCCCCATCACGGAGCCGCCACGATCTCCGAGGTCAAGACCCGCATCATCAAGGGCGAAGAGAAGATCTACCTCAAACTCCGTGTGACGCAGGGCGACCTCACCATCGAGGTGCCCGCCGACAACGTCGATCTGGTGGGTGTGCGCGACGTCATCGGCCGCGAAGGTCTCGACAAGGTGTTCGAGGTGCTGCGTGCGCCGTTCACCGAGGAGCCCACCAACTGGTCCCGTCGCTACAAGGCCAACCTCGAGAAGCTCGCCTCGGGCGACGTCATCAAGGTGAGCGAGGTCGTGCGCGACCTGTGGCGCCGCGACCAAGACCGCGGTCTCTCGGCCGGTGAGAAGCGCATGCTGGCCAAGGCCCGGCAGATCCTCATCTCCGAGCTCGCCCTCGCCGAGAAGACCGACGAGGAGAAGGCCTCGCTGGTGCTCGACGAGGTTCTGGCCTCCTAGCCCGCTCGGGCGCCGGTCGGTCCGCGCATGGGGTCCATCGCGGTGATCGTCGTCGCCGCCGGCTCGGGCAGCCGGTTGGGGCGTGCCGAACCGAAGGCGTTCGTCGAGGTCGCGGGGCGCAGCATCCTGTCGCGGTCGATCGATGCCGTTCGGGGAATGTCCGAACCGGCCGACCTCGTGGTAGTGGTTCCGGCGACGCTCGTGAGCGCGGCATCCGACACCCTGCAGGGGCTCGGCGTTCCGGCCCTCGTGGTCGCCGGCGGGGAGACCCGGCAGCGATCGGTGGCCGCGGGCATCGAGGTGCTCGCGCCCGACGTGGAGGTGGTGCTGGTGCACGACGCCGCGCGCGCGTTCACGCCGGCCGCCGTGTTCGACCGGGTGGTGGCGGCGGTGCGGGCGACGGGGCACGGCGTGATCCCCGGGCTGCCGGTCACCGACACGATCAAGCGGGTGGCGGCGGATGGCTCGGTGCGCGAGACTGTCGACCGCTCCGAGCTCACCGGGGTGCAGACGCCTCAGGGTTTTCCGCGCGACCACATCGTTTCGGCCTACGCGCGCCCTTCGGCCGACTTCACCGACGACGCGGCGCTGGTGCGTGAGGCCGGGCACGAGGTGGGTGTGGTCGAGGGGTCGGCGCTGTCGTTCAAGATCACGACGCCCGACGATCTGGAGCGGGCCGAGGAGCTCGCACGACGGGCCTCGGGCGCGGGGGCGCTTTCGCCGGTTCTGCCGCGCACGGGGGTCGGCGTGGATGCGCACGCGTTCGACCCGTCGGCCGAGCTCTGGTTGGCCGGGCTGCACTGGCCGGGGGAGCCCGGGCTCGCGGGGCACAGCGACGGAGATGTGGTGGTGCATGCCATCTGCGATGCACTCTTGGGCGCGGCCGGGCTCGGTGATCTGGGCAGTCGTTTCGGTACCGCCGATCCGGTGCTCGCTGGCGCTCATGGCGAGGTGTTCCTCACCCGCACCCGCGACATCCTCGCGGACGCCGGTTTCGTCGTCGGCAACGTCTCGGTGCAACTCGTGGGCAACCGCCCGCGCTTCGCTCCCCGGAAAAGGCGAGGCGAAGCCCTCCTTCACCTCCTCCTCGGGGGCCCGGTCTCCGT
>BADC01000858.1 GCA_000333435.1 Corynebacterium-like bacterium B27
ATCCGGAAACCGCATCGCGACCGGATTCGCCGGCACGCCGCTGGTGACCGACGCGCTGAGCGCCGAGGGTCAGCTCGACGCGGCCTACGACCTGCTGCTCGAGCGGGAGTGCCCGTCGTGGCTCTACCAGGTGTCGATGGGCGCCACCACGATCTGGGAGCGCTGGGACTCGATGCTGCCCGACGGCACCGTGAACCCGGGCTCGATGACCTCGTTCAACCACTACGCGCTCGGCGCGGTGGCCGATTGGCTGCACCGGGTCGTCGCCGGTATCTCACCGGCCTCGCCGGGGTACCGGGCGATCTGGTTCGCACCGCGGCCGGGAGGCGGGCTGACCTCCGCATCGGCGCAGCACCGCACGCCGTACGGGCTCGCGGCGATCGCGTGGCGCATCGAGGACGGCACACTGAAGGTGCGGGTGGAGGTGCCGGTGGGCGCGACCGCGGTGATCGATCTCGAGGGGCGGGAACCGGAGCCGGTGGGCCATGGCGTGCACGAGCGCGAGGTGGCCCTCACGCCCGGTGAGGCCGCGACGGTGGGTGCCGCATGACCCGGGTCGCGCTGCTGCACACCGGCGCCGTGGTGATCGGTCCGATCGCCGACCGCGCCCGGGCGACGATCGCGGACGCGACGATCGTGAACTACCTCGACGACCGGATCGTGGCCGACCTCGGTGACGACTCGCGGGCGGCATCCGTTCCCGAACGGCTGATCGACCTGGCCAGCGCGGCACGCGCCGCAGGCGCCGACGTCGTGATGTTCACCTGCTCCTCCATCTCGCACCTGGCGGCGCCGACCGCGGAGGCCGTCGGCATCCCGGTGCTGCGGATCGACGAGGCGATGGCCGACGAGGCGGTGCGGATCGGCCCGCGGATCGCGGTGCTCGCCACCCTGCCGACCACCCTGACGCCGACGGTCGGGCTGCTGCGCGAGCGGGCCGCCCTCGCCCGCGCGACACCCGCGATCGCCGAGGAGGTGATCGAGGGTGCATTCGCCGCGGTCTCCTCGGGCGACCGCGCGACCCACGACCGGCTCGTCGCCGCCGCGATCGAGCGGCACGCGCCGAACGCCGACGTCGTCGTGCTGGCGCAGGCCTCGATGGCCTCGGCCGCCGAGGCCGCGGAGACCGAGGTGCCGGTGCTCACGAGCGTGGCGCCGGGGATCGACCGGTTGCGCGACATCCTGGAAGCACGCTCGCACGAGGAGGAGAGCAACCGATGACGACCACGACCCCGACGACCACCGCGGCGCCCCTGCGACCGCTGACCGCCGCCGATGCCCGCTGGACGAGCGGCTTCTGGGGCGACGTGCTGCGCCGCACCCACGAGCGCACCGTGCCGTCGATGTGGGAGATGCTGCGCGACCCTGCCGTGAGCCCCGGCCTGACGAACTTCCGCATCGCCGCCGGCCTCGAAGAGGGCGAGCACGTCGGCCCGCCGTTCATGGACGGCGACTTCTACAAGTGGCTCGAGGCCGCCATCGCGCAGTTGGAGTCCACCGGCGAACCCTGGCTCGCCGAGCTCGTCGAGGAGCTCGCACAGCTGATCGCGTCGGTGCAGCGCGAGGACGGCTATCTGCACACCCCCACCCTCATCGCCACGCGCAACGAGGTCGACGTCACTGCCCTGGCCGACCGCTTCCACTTCGAGACCTACAACCTCGGCCACCTCATCACCGCCGGCGTGCGGCACTACGAGGTGACCGGCAGCACCACGCTCCTCGACGTGGCCCGCAAGGCGGCCGGGTTCCTCGAAGACCTCGCCACGAACAAGCCCGTCGAGCTCGCCCGCAGCGCCATCTGCCCCTCGCACTACATGGCCGTGGTGGAGCTCTACCGCGCCACCGGAGATTCGCGGTGGTTGCGGCTGGCGGAAGCCTTCGTGCGGGTACGCGACGAGTTCGAGGGCGGCGACGACAACCAGGACCGCGTGCCCGTGCGTGAGCAGACCACCGTCGCCGGCCACGCCGTGCGCGCAAACTACCTCTACGCCGGGCTCGCCGACCTCGTCGCGGAGACGGGCGACGACGAGCTCCACGGCGTGCTCGACGGCCTCTGGCAGGACGTCGTCGACACCAAGCTCGCCGTCACCGGCGGCGCGGGGGCGCTCTACGACGGCGCCTCGCCCGATGCGTCGCCCTGGCAGGAGCAGATCAGCCGGGTGCACCAGGCCTACGGCCGCGCCTACCAGCTGCCGCACACCACGGCGCACAACGAGTCGTGCGCGAACATCGGCCTGATCCTCTGGAGCGAGCGGATGCTCGCCCTCACCCCCGACGCCCGCTACGCCGACGTCATCGAGCAGGTCGCGCTGAACAGCCTGCTCGCCGGCATCAGCCTGGCCGGCACCGAGTACTTCTACACCAACCCACTCCGTCAGGTGCGGGACCTGCCCTACCCGCTCCGCCGCGCGGGCGACACCGGCCTCGACCCGGTGCCGGCGCCGCCGCCCTCCGACGAGCGGTTGCGCGAGAGCTACCTCAGCTGCTTCTGCTGCCCGCCGAACACGGCGCGCACGCTGGCGCGGTTCGGGGAGCGGGCAGCATCCGTCTCCGCCTCCGGGCTGTACGTGCACCAGTACGGCGGCAGCTCGGTCGGCACGGCCCTCGGCTCGGGCGACGGGGAGCGCTCGCTCCGCCTCCGCGAGGAGAGCGACTACCCGTGGCACGGCACCATCCGCTTCGTCGTCACCGAGGCGGAGGGCGGCGGACTGCCGCTGCACCTCCGGGTGCCCGGCTGGGTTCAGGATGCGACGGTCGCGGTGAACGACTCTGTTGCTGAACCCGTCGCATCCGGTTCGTACCTGCTGCTCGACCGCTCCTGGTCGGTGGGCGACGTCGTGACGCTGGAGCTGCCGATGCCGGTGCGCGTGCTGCGCGGACACCGGCTCGCCGAGGAGCTCGCGAACCAGGTGGCGGTGCAGCGCGGGCCGCTGGTCTATGCCGTCGAGACCGCCGACCTGCCCGCGGGCGTCGGGGTGGAGCGGGTGGCGCTGCGGCGCGGAACTCCGCTCACACCCGTGGAGACCGAGATCGCCGGGCAGCGCGTGGTGGCGCTGGAGACCGCAGTCGCGGTCCTGCCCGCGACCTCCGAATCCCTCTACGCCGAACTCGGCAACGAGTCGCTGACCGAGGTGACCGCGCGGCTCGTGCCGTACTTCGCCTGGGGCAACCGCGGCGCCGGCGAGATGTCGGTGTGGCTGCCGGTGGTCTGGTGATCCGATGAGCGCCGAGCACGTCATCGCGACCTACCACATCGAGACCTCGCTGCCGCTGGAACGGGCGGCGGAGGTGCTGGCCGGCGAGCAGTCCACCGGCACTTTCGTGCGGGTGGCGCGGGAGTCCGACGGGCTGCGGGCGCGGTTCGCGGCGCAGATCGAGTCGCTCGAGGAGCTTCCGCTGACGGGGGCTTCGCCGCTGCCCGGCACCGTCGGGGACCCGGCGGCTCGGCGGCGAGCGCTGCTGCGCATCCGGTTCCCGCTCGACAACTTCGGGCCGTCACTGCCGAACCTGCTGGCGGCGGTGGCGGGCAACCTGTTCGAGATCAAGGAGCTCGGGGCGATCAAGCTGCTCGACCTCGATCTGCCCCCGGCGTTCGCTTCGCGGTACCCGGGGCCGGCGTTCGGGGTCGCGGGCACGCGGGAACTGATGGGGCGGCCGACGGGTGCCATGATCGGCACGATCGTGAAGCCGAGCATAGGATTGTCGCCCGCAGAGCTCGCCGCGGTCGTGTCGGAGCTGGTGGCAGCCGGCGTTGACTTCATCAAGGACGACGAATTGCAGGGCAACGGGCCGTCGGCACCGCTGGCCGAGCGGGTGCGCGCCGTGATGCCGGTGCTCGAGCGGCACGCCGACCGCACCGGTGTGAAGCCGATGTACGCGTTCAACATCACCGACGACATCGGGCGCCTGGAGGCCAACCACGATCTGGTGGCGGCTGCCGGGGGCACCTGCGTGATGGCGTGCGTGAATCTCGTGGGGCTGGCGGGGCTGGAGTATCTGCGGTCGCGGTCGTCGCTGCCCATCCACGGGCACCGCACGATGTTCGGGGCGATCAGCCGGGCGGAGCAGGTGGGCATCGCGTTCGGGGCGTGGCAGAAGATGGCGCGGCTCTCGGGAGCCGATCACCTCCACACGAACGGCATCAGCAACAAGTTCTACGAGTCGGATGCCGAGGTGCTCGCCGCGATCGCAGCGGTGCGCACGCCGCTGCTCGGGCTCACGCCCACCGTTCCGGTGCTCTCGTCAGGGCAGTGGGGCGGGCTCGCGCACGCGACGTATGCGGCGGTCGGCACCACGGACCTGCTGGTGCTGGCCGGTGGGGGCATCCACGGGCATCCGGATGGCGCGGCCGCCGGCGTGGCGAGCATGCGCGAGGCCTGGGCATCGGCCGAGGCAGGGGAGAGTGTGGCGTCTGCACTGGCGGCGTCGCCTGCGCTGCGGCGGGCGACCGAGGTGTTCGGCCCGGTCCGTGCCTGAGGGTACCGCGCCGGCCGGCGCCCGCCCGCGGTTCGCGTTCTACGGTGACGACTTCACCGGGAGTGTGGATGCGCTGCTGCAGTTCGCACGGGGCGGCTGGGCCGGGCGGCTGCTGGTCGGTGTGCCGTCGCCGGAGGTGCTGGCACGGCTCGCGCGGCTCGGCGATCCTCGCGTCGACGTGATCGGCATCGCCGGCATCGCGCGCTCCCTCCCGACCGCGGAGCTCGACGCCGAGGTGCGGCCGGCGCTCACGGCGCTCCTCGCGAGCGGAGCACGAGTGGTGCAGTACAAGGCGTGTTCCACGGCGGATTCGTCGCCCACGGTCGGCAGTCTCGGGCGGGTGCTCGAGATCGGGCGCGAGGTGGTGGGCACGGCCACGGTGCCGATGCTCTTCGCCCAGCCCGACTTCGGGCGCTACACGGTGTTCGGCCACCACTTCGCAGCGGAGGGCGGGACGGTGCACCGCCTCGACCGGCAGCCGACGATGTCGCAGCATCCCTCCACACCCATGACGGAGTCGGACCTGGCCCGCCACCTCGCGGCGCAGACCCCCCTCCCCCTCGGCGCCCTCCACTACCCCGCGTACGCCGGATCTCCCGCCGCCGCGAACGCGGCCGACGCGCTGGCGTCAGCGATCGGATCCGCTCCCTTCGCGGCGGTCGTGCTCGACGCCGCCGACCAGGCGCACGTCGATCTCGTGGGTCAGGCCGTGCTCGCGCTCACCACCGCCCGCGCCGCAGTCGCACAAACGAGCGATTCCGCGGGCGGCGAGCAGCACTTTGTGCTACCCGGCGGCGGGGCGGTGTTCGCGATCGGGGCCGGCGGGCTGAGCTACGGGCTCGCACGCGCCGAGCCGGGCAGCGCGGGCCCCCTTCCACGGGCGACGCCTGCGCGGGGCACGGTGCTCGCGGTCTCGGGGAGTCGTTCGGCGCGCACCCGAGCGCAGGCGGATGCCGCTGCCGCCGCCGGGTGGACGGTTCTCCCGCTCCCACTCGCCCCGTCGCCCGAGTTCATCGCCGAGGTCGCCGCCACCCTGCGCGCCGGCACGAGCGTCGCGCTCACCTCCGACGACGCCGACCTCGCCCCGGCAGTCGGCCGCCCGGTGCTCGTGGCGATCGCGGAGGCGGCGACATCCGTCGTCGAAGGTGCTGCCCGCGCCGGCGCCGTGGGCCGCGTGATCGTCTGCGGCGGTGACACCTCGAGTCGCGTCACTCGCCTGCTCGGCGTCGAGTCGCTCTCGATCGCGGCGAACCCCGAGGGCAACATCGTGCTCTGCACCGCCCACGCCCCCGACCCCGCGATCGACGGCCTCGAGCTCCTGCTCAAGGGCGGCCAGGTCGGCGACGACGCCCTCTTCGACCGCATCCGCCTGCTCGGCGCCTGACCGTTCCCGCTTCCCACCTAACTTGCACAGCGGTGTGCAAGTTAGTACAGTGAGGGCATGCCTACTGCCACCACCCCTGCGCGTGCGCCCCGACGCGACGCCGAGCTGAACCGGGAGGCCATCGTGGTGGCCGCCGCCGCCGTGTTCCGGCGCGACCCCGAGGCGTCGCTCGACGCCGTGGCGTCGGCGGCCGGGCTCTCGCGACGCGCGCTCTACGGGCACTTCGCCTCGCGCGACGAACTGCTCGCCGAACTGCTCACGCGGGGCGGGGCCCGCATCTCGGCGGCGTTGGTGGGGGTGCAGGACGCCGATCCGCGCATCCACCTCGCCCTCATCGGCGCCGCGATGTGGGCCGAGGTGCAACAGGTGCGCGTGCTCGCACAGCTCGCCGTGCACGGACCGCTGGAGCAGACGGTGGCGGATGCGCTCGGCCCCGTGCGGGCATCCGTTCGCCAGGCGACACGGGGTGGGGTCGAGGCCGGGTGGTTCCGTGGCGACGTGCCGCTCGAGAGCCTGGCACGACTCATCGAAGACGCCGCGATCGCGGTGCTCGACGAGGCGGTGCGCACCGATCTGGGCGAGATCGAGGGGCGGCGGCTCATCATGACGGTCGGGCTGTCGGTCGCCGGGCTCTCGTGGCGGGAGGCCACGGCGTTGGTGGACGCCATGCCGCAGCTCGCCTCGACGGCGCCACCCGAACCCGCGGCCGCCCCACCGTTCGAACCCACTGCCGAAAACCGAGGAAACCGCTCATGAGGATCGTCGTCGACGCCGTCTCGAAAGGGCACGACGGCATCCCGCTGCCCGCGACCTCGCTCGAGTTCGAGACCGGGCGCGTCACCGTGGCCGTCGCCGAGACCGGCGACCAGCCGACCGTGCTCTCGCTCATCGCGAGCGGGCGCATGGTGCCCGACACCGGTTCGGTCACCATCGACGGGGTGGCGGATGCGGGGCTCATCCGGGAGCGGATCGCCCTGGTCGACGCCCCCGAGGTGAGCGACCCCGCCGCCGATCTGCTGCTGCGCTCGGTGGTGAAGGAGGAGTTGATGTACGCGGGGCGGTCGACGTCGCGCGACACGGTGGCCGACGTCATCGAACAGGCCTGCGGGGCACGGTACGCAGCCGTGCGGATGGGCGACGTGCCCGCCGCCGTGCGCGTGCGGGTGCTGGCCGAGCTGGCGGCGTTCCGGCGCGGGGTGCAGGGACTCGTCATCACGAGTCCGGACCGCCATGGCGGCGACCCGCGGGAGTGGCTCGCCGTGGCGAGCGACCTCGCGGCGCGCGACTTCGCCGTGCTCGTCGTCTGCGGCGAGCCTTCGGCCGAGATCGTGGCACCGCTGCTCGCGGCGGCCGACGCCGACGCCGACGCCGAGCGAGCTGCGACCGACGAACCCGAGCCGGCGCCCGCATCCGTCTCCCCCACACCCGAACCCGGATCGGAGTTCTCCGCGTGAAGATCGTGCACCTCGTCGCTTCCGAGTTGAAGCGGCTCACCGCGTCGTCCATGGCGCGGCTCGCGCTGGTGGCGCTCATGCTCGTGCCCGTGCTGTACGCGGGCCTCTACCTCTGGGGCCACAACGACCCCTACGGCAACCTCAAAGACGTGCCGGTCGCGCTCGTGGTCGAGGACACCGGCGCCACCCTCGACGGTCAGGCCGTCAACTACGGTGACGAGGTGCGCGATCACCTGCTGAAGGATGCATCGGTCGGCTGGCACGTGACCTCCGCCGCCGAGGCGGACCAGGGCGTGCGCGACGGCGAGTTCGACTTCATCCTCACCCTCGGCCCGGACTTCTCGAGCGCGCTCACCTCGGCGAGCGGCGACGCGCCGGAGCAGGCGGTGGTGAAGCTCACCACCAACGACACGAACAGCTTCCTCGCCACCACGATCGCCGGGCAGGTCGCCGAGAAGGTGCGCGCCAGCATCACCGAGCGGGTGGGCAAGCAGGCGGCGCTCACCCTCCTCAACGGGTTCGCCACCGTGCGCACCAACCTCGGCCAGGCCGTCGACGGCGCCACGCAGCTCGCCGACGGGAGTGGCACGGCGGCGGCGGGCGCGCTGGCGCTCGCTCAGGGCTCCGGATCGGCCAACATCGGCGCGCTCCAGCTGAGCAGCGGCCTGAACGAACTGCAGTCCCGCACCGCCGACCTCCCGGCCCAGGCCGCCGCCCTCAACGACGGCGCCCAGCAGGTGGCGGCGGGTAACGCCGAACTGGCGGGCAAGTCGAGCGAGGTCGCGTCTGCCGTTCAGGACGCGGTGAACCAGGTTCCTGCGGCGCGCGCCGACATCGTGGCGCTACTCGATCAAACCGATCTCACGCCCGAGCAGAAGGCAGCGATCCTGGCGCAACTCGACCAGGTCGGTACCGCGATCAACGACGGCAACGCTCAGGTCCAGGATGCGAACACGAAGATCAACGCGCTCGCGGCCGGAAGTGCCGAACTCGCGGCCGGTACCCAGCAACTCGCCGACAACACCCCCGCGCTCGCGGGCGGTATTGCCGACGCGGCGGCGGGAGCATCCACTCTCTCCAGCGGGATCACGCAGCTCGCGCAAGGGTCGCTCGACCTCTCGAGCGGGCTGAACGCGCTCGACAGCGGGGCCAGCACGTTGCGTGACGGTCTCGAGTCGGGCCTCGCGGACGTGCCGAACCAGACCCCGGAACAGCGCGAGACCGCCGCCCAGACCATCGCCGACCCGGTCGCGCTCGACACCAGCGCCGTCACGAAGGCGAGCAACTACGGTGCCGGCATGGCGCCCTTCTTCATCAGTCTCGCCGCCTGGATCGGCATCTATGCGCTCTTCCTCATCGTGAAGCCGCTCTCGCGCCGCGCGGTGACGGCGTTGAAGAAGCCGTTCACCGTGGCGACGGCCGGCTGGCTGACGCCTGCGATCCTCGGGGCTCTGCAGATGACCGCCGTGTTCGGCATCATCACGCTCGCGCTCGGCTACCAGGTGGAACACGGCTGGGGGATGTTCGGCTTCATGGTGCTGACCTCGGCGACGTTCGCGACGATCATCCTGGCGCTGAACATCCTGCTCGGCAGTGTCGGGCAGTTCCTGGGGCTGGTGCTGATGGTGCTGCAACTCGTGACTGCGGGCGGCACCTTCCCGTGGCAGACACTGCCCGGGCCGCTGCAGGTGCTGCACAACATCCTGCCCATGAGTCACGCGGTGGACGGCATCCGGCAGCTCATGTACGGCGGCAACCTCACCCTCGCCGCAGGCGACGCCGGCGCGCTCCTGTGCTGGCTGCTGGGCGCGCTGCTCGTCTCCTTCCTCGGCGCGAGACGGATGACCCGCCACCGCACCCTGCGCGACCTCCGCCCCTCCCTCATCGGCTGACCCCGGTCATGACGCGCGAGTACCGGGCGTACCTTTTCGCGATCGGCTGCATCGTCCTGGCCGGTGTCGGCGTCACCCTCCTGACTCTCCCCGGCGCGTCGGTAAGCGACACAGTGGGCCGATGGCGCCTGATCCTCGGCTGGTCGATGCTCATCTGGGGAGTCGCCTTCCTCGCGTTCTTCCTGCTCTCCCAGTGGGCGTACGGGTCCATGCGGAGAA
>BADC01000857.1 GCA_000333435.1 Corynebacterium-like bacterium B27
GCCATGTTGTTGTCGAAGGTGGCCGCGTCGGGCACGAGTCCGTTCACCGGGATCGCCGCGAGATGCACCAGGGCGTTGAGCCCGCCGTGCCGCGCGGTGACGCCGAGCATGGCGTCGAGCGCCTGCCCGTAGTCGGTGAGGTCGACGCGCGTGAAGCCCTCGCCCGCGGGGCCGGCCAGGTCGAAACCGATGACCTCGTGGCCGTCGGCGCGCAGCCGCGCCGTGGTGGCTCTGCCGAGCTTTCCTTCGCTTCCGGTCACACCGATGATCATGGGTTCCCTCTCCGATCGTCGGGCGGCCGCACCTTGCCGGTCGGCTGCCAGTCTGCCACCGCTGCCGACGACGCTCAGCGCGCATCCGTGCGGTATCTTTTGAAACGTCACAATCTTATCGCCGTTCGCCGAATCAGAGAGAGCGATTTGCACTCTGAAACGTTTCGAGTAATCAGGAGTGTCCGATGACGGCCACCGTTTCCGCCGCCACCTTCGAGCATCACCGCGACGCCTTCGGCGTGGGCGAGAGCCGGCCGCGCTTGTCCTGGCGGGTTGCGAGCGCGCCCGCCGGCTGGGTGCAGACCGCGTACCGGGTCGAGATCGAGCGCGGGGGCGAGACCCGCGTCATCGAGGTCGCGTCGGCCGAGCAGATCCTGGTGGGATGGCCGGATGCGCCCCTCGCCTCCCGCGAGAGCGCCCGGGTGCGGGTGAGCGTCGCCGGCGAGGACGGCTCGTGGAGCGCCCCCGGCGAGTGGTCTCGAGTCGAAGCGGGCCTCCTGGAGCCCGGCGACTGGGTCGCAGGGCCGATCGGCGCCATCTGGAACGAGAACCCGATGACCGACACCCGCCGGCCCTCCCTCGTGCGCCGTGAGTTCACCGTGCGCCCGGGACTCGTGAGCGCCCGGCTCTACGCCACCGCCCACGGCGTGTACCAGGCGGAGGTCAACGGCTCCCGGGTCGGCGACGATCTGCTCTCGCCGGGCTGGACCGTCTACGGCGAACGCCTGCGCTACTACACCTACGACGTGACGCCCCAGCTGGTCGAAGGCGAGAACGCGATCGGCGCCTGGCTCGGCGACGGCTGGTACCGCGGCCGGCTCGGCTGGCGCGGCGGCTTCCGCAACGTGTACGGCGACGACCTCTCCTTCCTCGGCCAGCTCGAACTGCACTACGCCGACGGCAGCCGCGACGTGGTGGCGACCGACACCACGTGGCGCGCCGCCCCGAGCCCGATCATCGCCTCGGGCCTCTACGACGGCGAGCACTACGACGCCCGCGAGGAGCTGCCCGGCTGGTCCCGCCCCGGCTACGACGCGAGCTCGTGGACCCGCGTGCAGCTGCGCCGCCGTGATCCGGCCACGCTCGTCGCGCCGACAGCTCCGCCGGTGCGCGTCACCGAAGAGCTCGCCCCGATCGCGGTTCTCACCACGCCGACCGGCCGTCGCATCCTCGACTTCGGTCAGAACCTCGTGGGCGTCGTGCGCCTGCGCGCGACCGCGCCGGCCGGCACGACCGTCACCCTGCGCACCGCCGAGGTGCTGCAGGACGGCGAGCTCTACACCAGGCCGCTCCGCGACGCCCGCTCGACCGACAGCTACACCTTCGCGGGCCGGCCCGAGGGCGAGGCGTGGGAGCCACGCTTCACCTTCCACGGCTTCCGCTACGCCGAGGTCGACGGCTGGCCGGGCGATCTCGACACGGATGTCGCGAAGGGGGCCCTGGTGGCCCGCATCCTGCACACCGACCTCGAGCGCACGGGCTGGTTCTCCTCGTCGGAGCAGGATCTCGACCGGCTGCACGAGAACGTGGTGTGGGGGATGCGCGGCAACTTCGTCGACCTGCCCACCGACTGTCCGCAGCGCGACGAGCGCCTGGGCTGGACGGGTGACATCCAGGCGTTCGCGCCCACCGCATCCTTCCTCTTCGATGTCTCGGGCATGCTGAGCGGCTGGCTGCGCGACCTCGAGGCCGAGCAGCTGCCCGACGGCACCGTGCCGTGGTACGTGCCCGTCATCCCGGCCGATACGATGTGGACCCCGCAGCGCCCCGGCGCCGGCTGGGGCGACGCAGCCACCATCGTGCCGTGGACGCTCTACGAACGCTTCGGCGACACGGGCGTGCTGCGCGCCCAGTTCGACAGCGCCCGGCGCTGGGTCGACCTGGTGGCCGACATCGCCGGCCCGACCCGGCTCTGGGACACGGGCTACCAGCTCGGCGACTGGCTCGACCCCGATGCGCCGCCGCAGGATCCGGCCGACGCGAAGACCGACCGCTACCTCGTGGCGAGCGCGTACTTCGCCTACTCCGCGCGCC
>BADC01000856.1 GCA_000333435.1 Corynebacterium-like bacterium B27
ATGAAGTCCGTCCTCGGTGACCGCAAGGCGATCATCCTTCTGCTGACGCCCGCCCTGCTCGTCTACACCCTGATCATGCTCGTGCCGGTGCTGTGGTCGCTCGGTCTGACCTTTTTCGAAGGCAGTCCGCTCGGGGGGTTCACGTTCGCGGGCTTCGACAACTTCACGCGGCTGTTCACCGACTCGGCCGTCTGGGATGCGCTGTGGTTCACCATCCGCTACGCCATCCTCGTCACCCTGTTCCAGGTGGTGCTGGGCTACGGCCTCGCGCTCCTCTACAACTTCGTGCTGCGCAAGTCGTCGGTGCTCGTGCGCACGCTCGTCTTCTTCCCGGTGGTGCTGCCCACGGTCGCCGTGTCGCTGCTCTACCAGAAGCTCTTCCAGTCGGCCCCCGAAGACGGCCTGATCAACGAGCTGCTCGTCAACGTCGGGCTCGGCTCGGTCGACTGGCTGGGCGCCGGCACCACCGCCTTCGTCGTCATCGTGATCATGGATGTCTGGCGTTCGATCGGCTTCTACGGCATCCTCATCTTCTCCGGCCTCCTCGACATCCCCGACGAGATCATCGAGTCGTCGCGGCTGGACGGAGCGAGCGGGTTCAAGCTGTTCCGGCACATCGTGCTGCCGATGTCGCTGCCCATCCTCTTCGCCTCGTTCATCTTCAGCATCAACGGCACCATCAAGGTCTTCGACTCGGTCTTCGCCCTGACCGGCGGCGGCCCCGGCAGCTCGACCACGCCGCTGACGCTGTACATGTACCGCACGGCCTTCCAGTACAGCGACTACGGCTACGGCTCGACGATCGCGCTGCTCCTGACGATGATCTGCCTCGTCGTGACCCTGTTCATCTTCCGCTCGTCGCGCCGCGACATCACCTCCTGAGAGGCGCCGCCATGTCCCGTACCGTTCGCGGCCTGCGCCGCATCCCAGCGCTCCTGACCATCGCGTTCCTCATCCTCATCACCGCGTATCCGCTGTTCTGGATGTTCATCAACTCGCTGAAGACCAACAGCGACTTCTTGAACAACCCCTCCTACGCGCTGCCCGAGGTGTGGACCTGGGAGAACTACGTCACCGGCTGGGAGACCGCGAACCTCTCGACCACGATCGTCAACTCGGTCATCGTGACCTTCCCCGCTCTCATCCTGCTGGTGCTGCTCGGCACCGCGGCCGGTTACGCGCTCGAGGTGCTCGTGTTCAAGGGTCGCGGCACGATCCTCCTGCTGTTCCTGGCCGGAATCATGATCCCCGGCCAGATGATCGTGCTGCCGCTGTTCACGGCGTCGTTCAACATCGGCATCACCGGGTCGCTGCTGCCGCTGATCCTCATCTACACGGCGACCGGGCTGCCCCTCACCGTGTTCATGATGGCCACCTATTTCCGCGCCATCCCGCGCGAGATCTTCGAGGCCTCAACGATCGACGGCGCCTCGATGATCCGGGCCTTCTTCTCGATCGGCCTCCCGATGATGCGCAACGCGGTGCTCACGGTGGCGATCGTGCAGTTCTTCCAGATCTGGAACGACCTGCTCTTCGCCCTCATCTTCGCCGGCCAGCGCAAGCTCAACACCATCCAGGTGGGGCTTCTGAACTTCTCCGGTGAGTACGGCTCGATCAACTACGGACCGCTGTTCGCAGCGATCTGCATCACCGTCGGCGGCATCCTGGTGCTCTACCTGGTGCTCAACCAGCAGATCATCAAGGGACTGGCCGCGGGGGCGGTCAAGGGCTGAGCGATGCGCCGAGCCCCGACCACCCCGTCAGCGCCAGTCGTGCTGCGCGGTGAAGCCCAAGCGCGACCGGATCTTGCGCGTCGACATGAGCGACTCGAACTCGCCCAGGTCGTCGGCCACCGGCACGCCGGGGAACCAGCGTTCCGCCGTCTCACGGCTCGGCGCCGCGGTGCCCGAGGTGGGCGCGGCCACGTTGTACACCTCGAAACCCGGCTGCGCGGCGTCGAGCGCCAGGGCCACCGCGGTGCCGCCGTCGCGCGCGTCGATCCAGGAGCCGAGCAGGTCGCGGCGGTAGTCGGCTTCGCCGGCGCGCTCGAAGGTGCCGTACTCCCCTTCGGCCACGACGTTCGTGAAACGCAGCGCCGTGATCGAGAGGTCGTCGTGCCAGCCCACGAGCTGGCGGGCCATCTGCTCCTCGAGCACCTTACCGAGCCCGTAGGTGTTGAAGGCCGCGGTGTACTCCTCGTCGACCGGCAGGCTCGGCGGGGCGACTTCGTAGGGAAAACCCATCGCCGTGATGCTCGAGGCGGTGACGATGGTGCGGATGCNNCGCCGCACGGCCC
>BADC01000855.1 GCA_000333435.1 Corynebacterium-like bacterium B27
TTCGAGCTCGCGCCGGCCGACCGCGACCGGGCCGTGGTTGCGGCCGCCGCGGGAGGCCGAGTACGCCACGAAATGCTTCAGCGTCGCGACGACGCCCGCCCCCTCGATGCCGCGGACATACGCGGCACCCACCTCGCCCACGAGGTGCGGGTCTTCGGCGATGCACTCCTCGACCCGGCCCCAGCGGAGGTCCCGCACCACATCGAGCACCGGCGCGAGGCCTTGGTGCACGCCGAGCGCGCGGAGGTCGGCGCCGATGCGCGACGCCATCCGTTCGATCGACGCCGGGTCGAAGGTCGCACCCCAGGCGAGCGGCGACGGGTAGGCGGTCGCCCCCCAGGCCATGACCCCGGTGAGGCACTCCTCGTGCACGAGGGCCGGGATGCCCGCGGTGCTCTCCTCGACCAACCAGCGCTGCCGCTCGCGCAGCAGGGCCTGCCCGTCGGCCGCCGAGATGGGCGTCGTGCCGTAGTGCCGGGTGAGCTGGCCGAGGCCGTCGCGGGCGAATTCGCTGAGGTGCTCGGTGTCGCGCAGGAGCTGGTCCTGCATGGGCGCCGCATTGCCGTCGCGGCGCGCGCCCGCCCACAAACCGACCAGCTGGGCGCGCCGCTGGGCCGGTGTCAGACGCTGCTGCACGTCTTGTGACGTTTCAACCACGGGCGGACTCCTTCGTGCCGGCGACAGTCGTTGCACAGACCCTTCGCGGCGCCCTGTGCAGATAACGGTTGAGAATCAGACGCTTGACATGTCGTCGGGCCCACCCTAGCATCCCAGATTGAAACGTCTCAAACAGATTGAGCACCGTTCAAGGAGGAATCGTGTCCACAGCAACATCGCGCCGCGGCCGCAAGGCACTGATCGGCGTCGCCCTGATCGGCGCCGGCGCACTCGCGCTCGCCGGCTGCTCCGGCGGAGGCGGCGGAACATCCGCACCGTCGTCGTTCGAGTTCTTGAAGAACTCGGAGAACACCACCACCGAGCCCGTCCTCAACGCCCTCGCTGACGGCGAGTGCAAGGCCGAGAACGACAAGCTGCCGCTCGAGATCAGCTCACAGCCGCAGGCCGACCTCGACTCGCAGGTGCAGTTGCTCGCCAGCCAGGGCGGCCTGCCGCCCATGTTCTCGGCCGGCGGCAACCCGGCCGAGGGCGCGAAGCTCGCCGACGCCGGCGTGCTCGTCGACTTCGACAAGGCCCTCACCGACCTCGGCGTGCGCGACAAGATCGCCCCCGGCGCCGTGTCGACCATCGAGAAGCTCTACGGCGGCGGCTTCGACTTCCTGCCGTTCCAGTACAACATCGAGGGCATCTGGTACAACACCAAGATCTTCGAGGAGCAGGGCTGGGAAGTCCCCACCACCTGGGACGAGATGATGGCGATCGCCGACAAGGCCAAGGCCGCCGGCATGACCCCGTTCTCCGCCTCCGGTGAGCAGGGCTGGCCGATCACGCGCCTCATCTCCACCTACCTCTTCCGCGAACTCGGCCCCGACGCCATGCAGAAGATCGCCGACGGCGACGCGAAGCTCACCGACCCCGAGTACGTCGCGGCCGCTCAGGCAATCGCCGACATGGGCGCCAAGGGCTACTTCGGCGACAACGTCGCGTCGCTCGACATCGACGGCTCGTACAACCTGTTCCTCACCGGCAAGTCGCCGATGATCTACATGGGCAGCTGGATTCTCGGCAACATCAACGGCGACGGCAACGAGGTGGGCGCGGAGAACATGAGCTTCTTCCCCTTCCCCGCCGTCGAGGGCGGCGCCGGTTCGATCGACCAGTACCCGTCGAACGTCGGCCTCCCGGCCACCTTCAGCAAGGCCGCCTACTCCGACGACGTCGCGTCGTGGCTCGGCTGCATCGCCACGAACTACGGCACCGAGGCACTGAAGCAGGGACAGATCACCGGCTTCGTGGCCGATTCCTCCGCCTCGGCCGACCTGCCCGCGATCTCGCAGAAGGTCTCCGAGACGATCAACGAATCGACCGACAGCGTACTGTGGTTCGAGGCTCTGTTCCCGGCCAAGGCCAGCCAGATCTCGTCGACGAGCGCGGCTCTCCTCGTGACCGGGCAGATGTCG
>BADC01000854.1 GCA_000333435.1 Corynebacterium-like bacterium B27
CTGCTCGTGCTCCCGCTCGTGCTGCTCACCGGCCGGCAGCTCGGGGCGCTGCTGAAGCGCCCGGGCGTGTGGGTGAGCATCCTGCTCATCGCCATCACGGCCCTGGTGAGCGGCTGGTGGACCCTGCAGAGCAACTCGCTCGGCACCGGGCCGAGCACGGGGCCGGACGTGGTGCCCACCAACAAGGGCGTCGGACTCAGCCCGATCGAGGGCTTCTTCGGCCTGATCGGCGACTTCTACGGGCAGCTGCGGCAGATGGTCGGCATTCTGGGCTGGCTCGACACCACGCTGCACCCGGTGGTGTACTTCGTGGCCTACGGGCTCTTCCTGCTGCTCGTGCTCGGCGTCGTGGTGTTCGTGCGCGGGCGCAAGCTCGTCTTCGTCATCCTGCTCGCCGCCGCCTTCTTCTTCCTGCCACCACTCGTGCAGGCGGCGTATGTCACCAAGGGCGGGTTCATCTGGCAGGGCCGGTACACGCTCATCCTGCTCATGGCGCTGCTGCTCGGCATGGCTGCGTGCATCGCGGCATCCGACCGCTTCCTCCGCTGGCGGCGCAGCACGGTGCCGCTCCTCATCGTGGCCATCCTCGCCGCGGGCGGCTGGACGTACACCGTCGCCTATGCCTTCGCCACGACCATGCGCCGGATGGCCTCGGGCTACGTCACCGACTGGCCGGCCATGCTCGAGCCAGGCGCCTGGGTGCCGCCGCTCGGCGCATTCCCGTTGATCGGCCTGTTCACGCTCGCGACGATCGGCTTCGCGGTGTACGTCGTGGTCGCCGGGCGCGACCGCCGCGTGCCCGCGGTCGAGCCGGTCGAGGTCGGCTACGCGCCCCAGGCCGGCCAACCCGCTCAGCCTTACGACCCCCACACCCCCGAACAGAAGGCATTCCCATGGTGAACGACCTCTCCGCCCAGGCCTACGACAACCTCACGGTCTCCCTCCGCAACGAAGACGGCTTCGCGGTGTCCCCCGAGGGGCTCCTCGTGCACGGCAAGCTGTTCGCCTTCCTCGACGGCGACGACCTCATCGTCGACCTCTCCGAGGAGCGCACCCGTGACCTGCTCACCCGCGGGGTGGCGTCGCCCTACGAGCGCGACGGCGAGGCCGACCGCAATTGGGTGCGCGTGACCGACCGCCAGCTCTGGCCCGAGCTCGCCGGCGAGGCGCACGAGTTCGTGGGCGAGCCGCACGTGGGCGGCCAGTCCTGAGCACGGGGGCCTGAGGCCCCGCTCGCGTCAGCCGGCGGCGGGTTCGTTCGGGTGGAGCGCCGCCGCATCAGCCGCCTCGCCCGGTGCGGCACCCGCCGCGGCCATCGCCGCAGCGGCGTCTGCCTCGAGGCGCGCGTTCTGCATGGCGGTGAAGCCGTCGGAGCGGTGCGGGGCGAACACCCAGTAGCGGTAGAGCACGAAACGGAACGCGGTCGCCAGCACGAGGCCGATCACGTTGCCCGAGATGTTGTCGGCCACCAGGTTGTTGAAGCCGAGCAGGTAGTGCGAGACCCAGAGGCAGCCGAGTGCGATGCCGAGGCCGAGCACGGCGATGACGCTGAACTCCACCAGTTCCAGCACGAAGTTCTTGCGGCGGTGCTCGCGGAAGGTCCAGTACCGGTTGCCGAACCAGGTCGCGAGGGTGGAGAGGGTGACCGAGACCACCTTGGCGCCGATCGGCCCGGAGAACCAGCCCTCGTCGCCGAAGACACCGAGCCGGAGGGCGTTGAACACGCCGACGTCGATCGCGTAGCCGGCCAACCCGACCACCCCGAACTTCAGCGCGTAGCGCACCAGTCGTTCCCAGAGGTAGTCCCAGATCTTCTTCACGTAAGACGCCGTTCCTCACTCGCGTTGCCGGCGTGCGCGCCGAGCCTTCAAAAGAATAACCGGACCTGTATTGTTACCCTTGCTCAACTGCCGTAAATCCGACAGTTGTCGCCCATCCGAACTTCCACTACCTCAGAGGTCAGACGTTTGTCCACGAAATTCGACAGGGATGTTGTCGTCATCGGCGGAGGCGGCCACGTCGGCCTCCCCCTCGCCATCGCACTCGCCGACCGGGGCTCGAGCGTCGTGGTCTACGACGTCAGCGAGCGTGCGGTCGCCGGCATCAACGAGGGGCGGATGCCCTTCAGCGAGCCCGGCGCCGAACCGGTGCTGCAGCGCGTGCTCGCGAACGGCAGCTTCACGGCCTCGACCGATCCCGCCGTGGTCGCCACCGCCGAGAACGTGATCGTGGTGATCGGCACCCCGGTCGACGAGCACCTGAACCCCGACCCGAACGCCATCCCCAAGGCGCTCGAGACCTGCCTGCCGTACTTCAGCGACGACCAGCTGCTCATCCTGCGGTCGACCGTGTACCCCGGCGTGACGGCCCTGGTCGAGCGGCAGCTGCGCACCGCGGGCCTGGCCACCGAGGTGGCGTTCTGCCCCGAGCGCATCGCCGAGCACAAGGCGATGGAGGAGCTGTTCACGCTGCCGCAGATCGTCTCCAGCCGCACCGAGACCGGGCGGGCACGGGCATCCGCTCTGTTCCGCACCCTCACCGACCAGATCGTCGATCTCGAGCCCGAAGAGGCCGAGCTCGCGAAGCTGTTCACCAACACCTGGCGCTACATCAAGTTCGCCGCGGCCAACCAGTTCTACATGATGGCGAACGACCGGGGGCTCGACTTCGAGAAGATCCGCAAGGGCCTCACCCACGACTACCCCCGGGCGAAGGATCTGCCTGGGCCCGGTTTCGCGGCGGGGCCGTGCCTGTTCAAGGACACGATGCAGCTCGCCGCCTTCAGCGACAACAAATTCTCGCTCGGCCACTCGGCCATGCTCGTGAACGAGGGGCTGCCGCTCTACATCGTGACGCAGCTCGAGAAGCGCTTCGACCTCGCGAACCTCACCGTGGGCATCCTCGGCATGTCGTTCAAGGCGGGGTCGGACGACATCCGCTCCTCCCTCTCGTACAAGCTGCGGCGGGTGCTGAAGTTCCGGGCCAAGGCGGTCATCGGCACCGACCCCTACGTCAGCGAGGAGACCGACGACACCCTGCTGCCGCTCGATGCGGTGCTCGAGAAGGCCGATATCCTCATCGTCGCCACCCCGCACGCGGAGTACCGCGAGCTGGTGACCGACAAGCCGGTCGCCGACGTCTGGAACCTGCTCGGCCAGGGGGTCGTGATTTGACCGAGGGCCTGCGCGCCTCGATCGTCATCCCCGCGTACAACGAGGGGGAGGACATCGTCCCCGGCCTCGACCGCATCTTCGAGGCCGTGCACCTCGAGTCCGAGGTGCTCGTGGTGGTCGATGCCACCACCGACACCACCGTGCCGGTGGTGGAGCGGTACGCAGCGGCCGGCCGGCCGAACCTGCGCGTGCTCGTCAACGACTACGGGCGCGGGCCGGCCTACGCCATCCGGTACGGCATCGACCACGCCGCCAGCGAGACCGTGGTGGTCACCATGGCCGACGGCTGCGACGACCCACGCCAGATCGACGACCTCGTGCGGCTCGTCGAACGCGGTGTGGTGGTGGCCGCGGCTTCGCGGTACATGCCGGGCGGCCAGCAGGTGGGCGGCCCGCGGTTCAAGAGCTTCCTCTCCCGCACGGCCGGCATCACGCTGCAGCTGTTCACCAACGCCGGCACCCGCGACGCCACCAACTCGTTCAAGGCCTACAACGCCGAGTTCGTGCGCGAGGTCGGCATCGACTCCCGCGACGGCTTCGAAATCGGTCTCGAGCTCACCGCCAAAGCCAGGCGGCTGCGCCGGCCGGTCGCCGAGATCCCCACCATCTGGCTCGACCGCGCGTTCGGCGAGTCGAACTTCAAGCTCGCGAAGTGGATTCCGAAGTACCTGCGCTGGTACCGTTTCGCGTTCGGCCGCAAGCTCACGATCGACGAGCTGCAGGCGCTGGCCGCCAAGATCACCACCCCCTGAACCCCTCCCCTCCACCAAAGGAACTGCATCCATGAAGAAGGTACTCGTCACCGGCTCCGCCGGGTTCATCGGCGGCTACATCGTCGAAGAGCTGCTCGCCAAGGGCTACCAGGTCGTCGGAGTCGACAACTACTCCAAGTACGGCCCGGTCAAGAAGTCCTACGACGACAACCCGAACTACGAGCTCGTGGTCGGCGACGTGCAGGACGTGGAGCTGATGACGCGCCTGCTCTCCGACGTCGATCACTTCATCGCCGGGGCGGCCCTCATCGGCGGCATCTCCTACTTCCACACCTACGCCTACGACCTGCTGGCGCAGAACGAGCGCATCATCGCCTCGAGCGTGGACGCGGCCATCGCCGCCCACAAGAACGGCCGGCTCGGGAAGGTCACCTACATGTCGAGCTCGATGGTGTTCGAGTCGACCGACCGCTGGCCCTCCAAGGAAGGCGACGAGCGCGAGGTTCCGCCGCCGCTGTCGTCCTACGGCTTCCAGAAGCTCGCCGTCGAGTACTTCGCGCGTGCCGCGTGGGACCAGTACAAGCTGCCCTACACGATCCTCCGCCCCTTCAACTGCGTGGGCATCGGCGAGAGCCGCGCCCTCGGCGACGTCGAGATCGACTCGGGCAACGTGAAGCTCGCCATGAGCCACGTCGTGCCCGACCTGGTGCAGAAGGTGCTGAAGGGCCAGGACCCGCTGCACATCCTCGGCTCCGGCGACCAGGTGCGCCACTACACCTACGGCGGCGACCTCGCCCGCGGCATCGTGCTCTCGCTCGACCACCCGGCGGCCCTCAACAACGACTTCAACGTCTCCACCGCCGAGGGCCACTCGGTGAAGGAACTGGCCGAGGTCATCTGGCGCAAGATCAAGGGCCCGGATGTTCCGCTCAACCTCACGAGCGACCCCGGCTTCGAGTACGACGTCGCCAAGCGCGTGCCCGACGTCTCGAAGGCCAAGGAGCTGCTCGGCTTCGAGGCCACGACCACGCTCGAGGACATGCTCGACGAGGTCATCCCGTGGATCAAGAATGCCGTCGCCGAAGGCACCATCTGATCACACGCGACCGATGGGAGAGCGCCGGTGGTAGANGNAGGAGCACACCCATTACGCCACCCTGGTCCTGGCGTTCGCGTGGATCTGCTACTACGGCCGCGACCAGTGGTTCTACTACGACGAGTGGGATTTCCTGACCGCTGACGGCGTCGACCTGCTCGCGCCGCACGTGGGCCACTGGAGCACCATCCCGATGCTCGCCACCCAGGCCCTCGTGCACACGGTGGGCCTGCACAGCTACTGGCCGTACCTCATCCTGGTCATCCTGGTGCACATCGGGCTCGCGCACGTGCTCTGGCGGGTGCTCAACGCGGTGGGCGTGCAGCCATGGATCGCCACCGTGCTGGCCCTCGTCTTCGTGCTCTACGGCGCCGGGGCCGACAACATCCTGTGGGCGTTCCAGTTCGGCTTCGTCGGAGGCATCCTCTGCGGATCGATCGCCGTGCTGCTCGCCGACCGGCTCAGCCGTGCGAACTTCTGGCGACGCGCCCCGGTCGTTGCCGCCGTCATGCTGCTCGGCCTCATGTTCGCCGGCACCGCGGTGCCGCTCGTGGCGGCGCTCGCGCTCCTCGCCCTGCGCCGGGTCGGCCTGCTGCGCGCCGTCGCGGTGGCCGGCGCCCCCACCCTCGTGTACCTCGGCTGGTACCTCTTCGCGAAGGCGAATCCGGCGTACTCGATGCCGACCCAGTGGCAGCCGAACTCGGCCGGGCAGCTGCTGCTCGACGTTCCGCTGTACGCCGGCCGGATGATCGTGGGCGCCTTCCAGGGCCTCACCCCGGTGCCGTTCCTGGGGCTTGCGGTCGGGCTCGCCCTGCTGGCCTTCGCCGCCATCACCGTGCGCCGCCAGTGGCGGCAGGCGCCGATGGCGCTGGCGTTCGCGCTGGCGGCCATCGCCTTCGGCCTGCTCACCGGATTCTCGCGCCTGAACATCGGGCCCGAGCTCGCCACCTCGGGCCGTTACCTCTACATGATCGCCGCTCTCACGCTCCCGCTCCTCGGCGTGGCACTCACGGCCCTCTGGGGTCGCCGCCGTGCCGTGCTCGCGGGAGTGCTCGTCGTGGGCGCGGCCGTCGCCGTCTGGGGTGCCCTGGGCATCCGTCAGCACTCCGCGGAGATGGCGGGCATCGAGTTGCCCACGCGCGACGTCATCTTCGCAGCGGCCGCGCTCCTCTCCGACCCCGCCGTGACGGTGGACGACGACTCCCTGGTCGAGCCCCTCTACGCCCCGACCCTCACCGTGCACCAGCTGCGCGGCCTGGTCGAGGCCGGCTACCTCGACGTGGGAGCTTACGACCAGCGGGCGTACGATCTGGCCGTGACGAACATCGTGCCGGCGCCCGCGAGCGGGCCGTGACCACCGTGACCGCCTCTTCCACCGCGCCCACAGTGTCCCGGGCACCGCGGCGTGCGCTCCTGGCGGAGTGGCTCTTCGGTCGGGAGTTGGAGCGGCGGCGGCTCCCGCTGCGCACGATCGCGACGATCGTCGTGATGCTGGCGGTCGGCATCCTGGTCACCACCTATCGGCTCCCGGCCGATCAACGGGACGTGCTGTGGGCCGAGGACGGCCGCGACTTCCTGACCGACGCCTTCCGGTACGGCTACCTGTCGAACCTGTTCACCCCCTACGCGGGCTACATGCATCTGGTGCCACGGACGGCCGCACAACTCGTGGCCTGGCTCGTCCCGCTCGACGAACTCGGCCGCGGCATGAACCTCTTCGGCGCTGCCGTGTGGTCGGCCGTCGCCCTGGCAGCCTTCGTCTTCACCCGGGACCGCCTGCAGCTGCCGTTGCGCTGGTTGCTCTGGTTGCTGGTGCTGATCGTGCCGATCGGCTCGATGGAGGTGGCCACCAACGTCGCCAACTCGCACTGGTTCCTCATGTTCGGCCTGGTGATGGCCCTGCTGGCACGCACCGGGCCGAGTCTTCCGCGCGTGATCTTCGCCGCCGCGATGGTGGCCGCGGCCGTGCTGAGCGACCCCCTTTCCCTGCTGTTCGCACCCCTCGTGCTCGCGCGGATGCTCTGGCTGCCGCGCACGCGCGAGCAGATCGTGTCGCTCGTGTTCGTGCTCGCCGCCGCCGTTCAGGTGCTCGTGGTGATCGGCGCGGACCGCGACCGCGGGGCGCCCGGCCTCGAACCACGCCCGCTCGGCGTGATCTACCTCCTCCGCGTCGTGTGGGGCAACTTCCTCGGCCCGGTCGACGGCCAGCGGCTGTACCTCGAGCTGGGGCGCGCAGCCGTTCTCGCCATCGCCGCGGGTGGCCTGCTCGCACTCGTCGTCTTCATCGCCCTGCGCTGGCGCCGCACCGGGGCCGCCGCCGTGGCCCTGGGGTTCTCGCTGGTGTTCTACGCGGTGGTCGCCGTGCTCACCTGGGCGTCGTACGGCCGCCAGCCGCTCGGTCTCGAGGTGTACTGGGGCGGACGGTACTCCCTGGTGCCGATCCTCCTCCTGCTGTTCTCGATCACGGCGACGGTGAGCGTGTGGCTGCCCTCAGCCGGCACTCGGCACCGCGCGATCCGCGTGCTCGCCCTCGCGGTGGTGGCCGCGCTCCTCATCGCGCCGGGCATCGCGAACTTCCGCACGCCCGTCTACAAGGCCGGCAGCGTGCCGCTGTCCGACTCGCTCGAGAACGCCGACCACCTCTGCGAGCTGAACCCGGGCGCCGATGCCTCACTACCGATCGCGCCGCCGCCGAAGTACGACGTCGTCATCCCGTGCGAGGTCGTGCTCGAGCACCGGTGATGCGGTGGTGCGCCGCCGCTCCTGCCGGTTGACCAGCAGGAGTCCGGCCAGCACCACCGCCATGCCGAGCACCGCCAGCACCAGCGCGGAGGGGCGCAACTCGGTGTGCCCGAAGAACGGCGCGTAGAACCATCCGGTGAGCGCCACCTGGGCGACCACGATGGCCGCGCCCAGCAGCCGCCACCGGCTCGCGAACCAGGCGAAGGCACCCGCGAGGAGCACGACGATCCACACGTGCGAGCCCTGATGCACGACCGTCGCGCCGGGAATGAACATCACCAGGCACCAGAGCAGGTTGCAGGGCACCATCAGCGCGAGCACACCCAGCAGCTGCGGGAGCCGGAGGGGGCGACGCCGGATCAGGGCGACGACCACGAGGAGCACCAGCGCGACGAGGAGCACCGCCCCGAGGCTCAAGGCACCCGCGGTGCTGTAGTACTCGTTGAAACGCTGCGCGCCGATCGCGTCGCGCACCTGCGAAGGGTCGAGCACCACGAGCGGGTTGGCGAGCGGGGAGCCGTAGAGGAACGGATCGACGACGACGCCGAGGTTCTGCACCCGCGCAGCGATCACGTCGGACAGGGACGTGGAGGCGTAGGCGTCGACGAGCGCCCGCGCGAAGGAGCGGTCGTCGAGGGGGATGACCCCGGCGAGATGCCACTTGAGGAGACGGTCGCCTGGCGGATCGAAGAAGCGCTGGTAGCCGACCCAGGGCAGATAGGTGACGAGCACCACCGCGGCGGAGACGCCCGCGGCGCGGAGCCGGCCGGTGTTCCGTAGCAGGGCGAGCACAGCCAGCACGATCACCGCGGGAAGGGCGAAGGCGGCGGCGCCGTGGCTGAGCATCCCGAGCGCGAAGGCGAGGGCGGCGAAGGGCAGACCGACAGCGAGCCCGAGCGTGCCTCTGATCACGGCCACGAGAATGGCGAGACACGCGATCACCAGTGCCGCCGCGATGAGCTTCGGCCAGGTGTAGGTGGCATTGATGAGCATGGTGGCCGTGGCCGCTGTGAAGACGATCGACAGTGCCGTGGTGCGGCGATCGATCGACAGCACGCGCAGCATCGACCAGACGGCCGGGATCCAGGCGAGCTGCAGCACCATGCCGGAGACCTGCGGGAGGGTGTATCCGGTGAGCCCGAGGCTGCCGAAGACAGCCTGGAAGGTGAGGATCGTGCCCGACTGCAACGGCGGACGATCGCTGCCGTTCCAGCTGAGCAGGAAGGCGTGGGTCGATCCGCCGTCCTGGATGGTGTTGGCGAGCAGGAAGGGGATGGCGTTGTCGATCGGGTAGGGACTGGTGCTGAAGCTGTACCGCAGTGCCGTCAGCGAGAACGCGTCGAGATCGGGCGCGGCCCACAGGAAGGTGAATCCGAGATACGCGAGCAGGATGCCCGCCGGCAGCATCACCAGGGCGGGGTGGCTCCGCACCGTGCGCCAGACCCGGAATCGTCCGGCCAGCACGAGCGTACCGAGCACGAGCGCGAATGCGGCGTAGCGCCCGGCGAGCGGGTCGGCCCAGGAGGCAAGGAACTGCAGCCAGCCGGCGAGGCCGACCCCGATGACGCCGAAGGCGGGGCCGAGTGCGGGATTGGAGCGCCAGAGCGGGCGCGTGAGTTCGGCGGAGACGAGGGCGACCAGACCGAGCACGAGGAACGCGAGGACTGCTCCGACGACCAGTTCTGCCACAGCACAACACTAGGCCCCCAATACCGGACCCCTTCCGTGACACCTGTAGAGTTCTACGGTCATGTCACTCTGGGTCATCCTTCTCGCGGTCGTGGCGTTCGTCGTACCGACCGCTCTCGTCTTCGGCGCCGGGGTCGCCGCGACGCGGCGCTTCTGGATCGCGAACCCTCTGGTCGCGCCGCTGTACGGCACGCTCGGCGTGGCCGTCGCCTCGTGGTTCACCTTTCTGGCCTACTGGCTGAGCCCGGCGATCGGGATCGGGTTCGCCTCGCTGCTGCTCGTCGCATCCGTCGTTCTCTTCGCGGTCGGCGGCGTCTGGCGGCACTGGCGGGCCGCACTCCCCGTGGGGGCACTCATCGTCGGGGCGATCGTGTTCTACCTCGGTTTCACCTACCTGTGGGGCACGACCGGCGGCGTCTACAACGTCGTGCCCACCCGCTTCTTCAACTTCCGACTGCCGGCCGACAACCTCCTTCCCGGCCTGTTCGCGCAGAAGCTGGTCGACGGCGTGTCGACCCACGCCATGCTCGGCGACTGGAACGGCGGCGACCGCCCGCCGCTGCAGTCGGGCTTCGGGCTCCTGATGCGGCCGGTGGTGTGGCTCGCCGAGCTGATCACGGGGCACGCGCCCACCGGGCCGATCCCGGAGGCAGTGTCGTTCGCCTTCGACATGCTGCCCGAACTGCTGTGGGTGCCGGCGGGCTACGCCCTCATGCGCCTGCTCTCCTTCCGCCCCTGGGCGGCGATCGGCGGACTGTGCTTCGCCATGGTGGTTCCGACCATGCTGGT
>BADC01000853.1 GCA_000333435.1 Corynebacterium-like bacterium B27
ATTCAGCCGGTCCCGGGGACCTCTAGAGTCCAAGCCGTTCCGCTACTACTACCTCCTCCGCAACCGGGTGCTGCTGAACCGGATGCACGGCCGCCGCAACCGCGCCTGGTCGGTGCGCGAGACCCTCGCCGACCTGCGGCACTGCGCCATCGTGCTCGTGGTGGCACCCGGTCGGCTGCGCCGGCTCCGGGCGATGATCGCGGGCATCCGCGACGGCTGGGCCGGCCGCACCGGGCGCATCCCGGCCGCGCTGGAAAGCCGGATCGCCGGGCGCTGACACCCGGGCTCCCGAAGGCCCAGTGGCTATGATGGGGGCCATGCCGACCGCCCTCGAACGCACGCTGATCGTCATGCCTGCGTACAACGAGGAGGAGTCGGTCGGCGCCGTCGTGCGCGAGGTGCTGCGGGTGGCACCCGGGGTGTCCTGCCTCGTCGTCGACGACGGATCGGTCGACGCCACCGCGCGCGAGGCGGCCGCCGCCGGCGCCACCGTGCTGCAGCTCCCGATCAACCTCGGCGTGGGCGGCGCGATGCGCGCGGGCTTCAAGTACGCGCTCTCGAAGGGCTTCGCGAACGTGGTGCAGGTCGATTCCGACGGTCAGCACGACCCGGTCGGCATCGCCGAACTCGTGGCCCAGCTCGAGCACTACGACCTCGTGCTCGGCGCCCGGTTCGCGGGCGTCGGCGACTACGCCGTGCGCGGGCCGCGGCACTGGGCCATGAAGGTGCTCTCGGGCATCCTGAGCCGGCTGACGAAGACGAAGCTCACCGACACCACCTCCGGCTTCCGCGCCAGCGGGCCGCGCGCGGTCGCGCTGTTCGCCCAGCACTACCCCTCGGAGTACCTCGGCGACACCGTCGAGTCGCTCGTCATCGCCTCCCGCTCGAAGCTGCGGGTCACCCAGGTGCCCGTGGCCATGCGGCCGCGCGCCGGCGGGGTGCCCTCGCACAACCCCTACAAGGCCGCCGTGTACCTCGGCCGGGCGGCCATGGCGTTGTTCGTCGCCCTCATCCGCCCGCCGGTCGTGGTGCCGTTCACCGAACCGGTGTCTCCCGCATGACCACCGCGAGTTACATCCTCGGCATCGTCGCCGCCCTGATCGTGCTGGCGGTGGTGATCGAGTCGCTGCGCCGCCACCACCTCCGTGAGCGGCACGCCATCTGGTGGCTCGCCGCCGGCATCGTGGCGCTCATCATCGGCGTCTTCCCGCAGCTGCTCGGCTGGGCCGCCGGGCTCGTCGGGGTGACGGTGCCGACGAACCTGGTGTTCTTCCTCAGCATCGCGGTGCTCTTCCTGGTGTCGATCCAGCACTCGGGCGAACTGACCGAGCTGGAGAGCGAGACCCGCACCCTGGCCGAATCGGTCGCCCTGCAAGACCTGCGCATCAAAGAACTCGAGAAGGCCCTGGCCGACGCGCTCGAGTCCCGAAGGAACCCATGACCCTCGCCCCGCCCGCCGTCGCCGCACCCGCCACGGCACCCGTCGCACCGCCGCGCACCGTGTGGACGTCGCTCCTGCTGCCGTGGCTCCTGCTGGCCATCCTCGGCTCGCTGTGGGCGCTCGCCACCCCGATCGGCGGGTCGCCGGATGAACCCGCCCACGTCGTGAAAGCGGCCTCCGTGGTGCGCGGCGAGCTGCTGCCGGAGTCGATGATCGCCAGCGGCGGCGTGGTGCACGTTCCGGCGGCGTTCGCCTACGAGTACTCGCAGGGCTGCTTCGCGTTCTTCGC
>BADC01000852.1 GCA_000333435.1 Corynebacterium-like bacterium B27
CGATCCACCATGGCGGGGGCGATATCCGTCACCAGCCAGCGCGCATCGGGCAGGCGATCGACCAGCTCGATGCTGAGGAAGCCGGTGCCGCAGCCGATCTCGAGCACGCGCGGCGTAGCTGGCATCGGCATCGCGAGGATGCGATCGGCCAGCTTCTCCGCGACGATGCGTTGCACGGCGGCATGCGCGTCGTAATGCGCGGCGCGGCCGAAGGCGTCGGCGACGCTCATGAGGCGAACGCCCGGATGCGATCGGCCACCCATTGCGGGTGGGTAAGGGGAAGCAGATGCCCCCCCTCCGCCAGTGTCTCGCGCGGCGCGCAGG
>BADC01000851.1 GCA_000333435.1 Corynebacterium-like bacterium B27
AGCGTGAGCAGCCAGAGCCCGTACCAGGGGTGGATGACGGGCGACGCCAGAGTGATGGCGGCGAAGCACGCCCCGAGCAGCAGCAGCGGGTCGGCGCGCCGCTTGGTGATGACGAGATACCCCGCGGCCGCGCATCCGGCCGCCAGCAGGACCAGTTTCACGATCGTCTGGGCCAGATCGCCGTCGAGCCCCAGACCGTTGGCGAGACCGCCGATGCTGATGCCGAGGATGTTGGCGGGCGCGTACCACGACGAGATGGTGACGGGGGTGATGAGCGCACCGATCCAGCCGACGCCCACGCCGATGCCCCAGCCGAGCAGCACCACCGTGCCGAGCCCGACGGCCGCGACGGCCGCCCAGCGACGGATGATCGCGCCCCAGCCGGCGTTCGAGCCCGCCCAGATCAGGCCGATGATCGGCAGCGCGATGACGGCGATCGGCTTGACCCCGATGGCCACCGCGACGAGCAGGGTGCCGAGGATGGGCCGGTCTTTGAGCGCGTAGTAGACACCCGCGACGACGAAGGCGAGCATGAGCGAGTCGTTGTGACCGGCCACCACGAAGTTCATGATGACGAGCGGGCTGGCTGCCACCACCCAGAGCACGCCCGCCTGGTTGAGGCCGCGCAGCCGCGCGATGCGCCAGGCGTAGAAGGCGAGCATCGCGAGCCCGGCGGCGGCGATGAAGCGGAAGGCGAAGAGCGCGATCTCGGGGGGCAGCGCATCCGTCGACATCACGACGAGTCGTTCGATCCAGACGAAGACCGGGCCGTAGGGGGTCTGCGTGTCGGCCCACAACGGGTCGACCCCGAGACCGAACCAGCCGGGCAGCTCGGCCATGCCGGTGCTGTAGGGGTTGAGGCCGGCGGCCATCAGGCGGCCCTGCCCGATGTAGGCGAACATGTCCCGGCTGAACAGGGGGAGGGCGAACAGGAGCGGGATGCTCCAGGCCGTCGCCGCGACGGCGACTTCGCGCACCTGCGCGGCGGTGCGCCGGGCATCCGGCCCGCCACGCCCGTCGGTGCCAGGGTCGACCAGCGCCGCGGCGGATGCGGGCAACGCGCTTCCCCGCGAGGAGCGACGCTCGAGCAGGGACATGCCGAGAGACACCCAGGCGGCGAGTAGCAGCACGGCTCCGACCACGACGAGGAGCCCGCAGAAGGTGACCGCGCCGCGCGAGTTGCGGAGC
>BADC01000850.1 GCA_000333435.1 Corynebacterium-like bacterium B27
GGGCCCGACGGTTGCCCGGGTACGCCGCCAAGCTGGCACAGCTGGTGCGCACGGTCCGTGACATGGCCAACGGGGCCAAGGAGCGGATGAAGGACGAGATGGGCCCCGACTTCGACGACGTCGACTGGAAGAAGCTCGATCCGCGTCAGTACGACCCGCGCCGAATCATCCGTGAAGGCCGTGAAGGTGACGGGAAACACCATCACCGGCAACGAGGATCAATTTCCGTTCCGCATCCGCGACGCCCGACTGCGACCGTCCAACCTCACCGGCAACACGATCACGGGTAACCGCATGAACGTGATCGCGGTGTCGGGAACGCTTGTGGAGAACTGGACGGTGCCGTCGACGGGACCGATGATTGTGATCGACGACCGGAACGAATGGGACGGCGGCACCGTCATCGCCGCGGACGCGACCATGACCGTGCCGGCCGGCGTCGTGATCAAGGTCGCCAACAACTACAAGAATTGGGAGAACTACAGCGCCGGCATCCTGGTGAACGGCCATCTGATCACCAAGGGCACTGCCGAGCATCCGGTGGTCTTCACCGCCTTGACCGACGATGCCTACGGCGGCGACACGAACGGCGACGCCGACGACTCAGCCCCCTACATCGGCGAATGGAACGGCATCACGGTCAGCGGCGACACGGCGTCCGCGGAGCTGCAGAACGTCGTGATCCGTTACGCGACCACCGCCGTGTCTGCCGATGGCGGCGCTGCCGTGACCGTGTCGGGAGCGCTGCCCGACAACACGACCGCGGTGTGGTCGGACGGCACTTTTGTGGATGCCCGCAACATCGACTGGGGCTCAGCCGCCGGTCCGCCGGCCGACCAGGTGCAGGGCAGCGGGGTGATCGTGACCCCGTGGGTCGGGTGGGTTGCCCCACCTCGGCCGGCGGTCGCAACCCCGCAACCGGTGCCGACCACCAACCACAAGAACTGCAAGCCGTACACAGTGTTCGGGCTTCGCGGATCGCAGGAGTTCCCGCAGGGCTCCTATAGCCTGCTGACCGGATGGTCGATGCCACCGTTCGGCGATGACGAGGACTACGGCTTCGGCGACAAGACCACGATGATCTACGAGGCGCTCACCCAGCTGAAGGCGGGCGAGATGAAACAGGTCGCGATCAAGTACAAAGCGCTCCCCGTTCCGATCGTCAACCCCTTCGTGGCGCCTGGACCGTACATGGACAGCGTCTACCAGGGCACGGACATGCTCATCGCCCGGATGGCCAAGGAGGCCATCGACTGTCCGGCATCGGTTTTCGTGGTTGTGGGCTACTCGCAAGGTGCACTCTCTGCCCACATCGCGTTCCGTCAGATGGCCACCAGCAACCCGAGCCTCCTGGCGAAGGTTGCCGGTGTCGCGTTCGTCGCCGACCCCGGGCGAGTCGTCGGCGGGGCTGAGTCCTGGTGGATGGGCGCGTCGGTGTCCAACGACGGAACGGTATCGACCACACCCCCCTCGTCGCGTCAGAAGGCGAGCGGAGGAGTTTGGTCGGCGGCAGTCCTTTTCGCGGGCAACAACTACGGGCCGATGCCGAACATCCGTCGCCGAGAAGAACGTTGCCCTCTGCCATCAGTACGACCGGGTCTGCTCGCTTACGTGGGCAATGCGATTTCATTCGGCCAGCACAGTTCGTACGACGAGAACGAATAAAGGCCACGGGCGACTCTGTTTGCACGGAAGCTGCCGGGCCCTGACTCGCCGGACGCGCCCGACTTCTGATCCTCAGAGACCGGCGGACGCCGCACTGGTCGCGGAAGCCGCACGAGCGCGGCGAACGGGATCGGTGAGACGGTGCATCGCCGCCGCTGTGGCCCGGCGGGAGAGCAGACGGCCGGCCGAGGCCGCAAAACGGTTTCCCGCGCCGTCGATCACGCTCGGGCCCGGGTTACGGCGTTCGAGATGGGCGAGCGCCGTGGCGACCACGTTCTCGGGCGTGCGCATCCGTGCGCCGGAGGTGGCATCATCCGTTCCGACGACGGCGTTGAACTCGGTGCTGGTCGCCCCGGGCGAGACCGCGAAGACGGTGACGCCGGACGCACGCGTCTCGGCCCACAACGCCTCGGTGAAGTCGAGCACGAACGCTTTGGCCGCGCCGTAGACGGCCATTCGCGGCGTGGGTGCGTAGGCCGCCATGCTCGCGACGTTGATGACGAAGCCGGAGCCGGCGGCGACGAGCCCCGGTAGAAAGGCCGAACTGATCTGCACCGGAGCACTGACGTCGACGGCGATCTCGCGAGCCAGACGCTCCGCATCCTCGCCGATGAACTCGCCGAAGGTGCCGAAACCGGCGTTGTTGATGACGCCCGTCACCGGCACGCCCGCGGCCTCGACCGCGGCGCGGAGGTGGGCGCCCGCCTTCGGCGACGCGAGGTCGTGAGCGAGCACCGAGATCGTCACTCCGTGCGCCGCCTCGAGTTCCGCTGCGAGGGAGTCGAGTCGATCCCGGCGGCGGGCCACCAGGATCAGGCTCGCGCCGCGAGCGGCGAGCGCTCGGGCGAAGGCTGCGCCGATGCCCGAAGAGGCGCCGGTGATGAGGACGGATTGCATGCGGTAATCGAGTCGAGGCATGCCAGAACCGTATGCCTGGCTGGCACTCGGTGTCAAACTGTCATCGATGCGCTACGCTGGGCAGGTGAGTACCGAGAGCAGCTTGTGGGAGCGGTCGCGCCAGGCGGCCTATGAGGAGATCACGAGCGTCGCCATGCAGCTCTTCCTCGACCAGGGCTTCGAGCAGACGACGATCGACCAGATCGTCTCGACGGCAGGCATCTCGCGGCGCTCCTTCTTCCGGTACTTCGGCACCAAAGAGGACATCGTTCTCGGCGATCTGGCGAAGCAGGGCGAGCTCGCCCGCGAGGCCCTCGAGCGCATTCCGCCCGACGTCGCGCCGTGGGATGCCCTGCGCCAGGTGCTCGGCGACGTCGATGCCTTCACCGTCGACTCCGGGAAGACCTTGACGATCGCCCGCATGATGTACGGCACACCTTCGCTCCGGGCTCGCAGCATCGAGAAGCATCTGCACTGGCAGGCACTTCTGCTGCCGGGCATCCGTCGCCGGATGGGCCTCCCCGCCGACGACACGGCGAATCCGGCGCCGGCCGCGATTCTCGCCAGCGCCATCGCTTGCCTGGATGCGGCGGGCGAAGTCTGGGTCGAGAGCGGCGGCAAGGCCGACCTCGCCACGCTCTACGACCAGGCCGTGGCGGCGGTGCGCGGGGCGTAGGCGCACCTGGCGGGCGGGCGGCGACGGGTCGAGCGCCCCCGGGTCGGGCGTCCCTCAGACTCCCGCCCGCTCGACGTGATCGACGTCGTCGAGATCGAGCGACCAGATCGCCACGCGCAGCACCGTCTCGCGGTAGGGGAACTCCTCCTCGCCGAGGCACACGAAGCCGAGCCGCGCGCACACGGCATTGGAGGCGGCGTTCGTGAGCGACGGGAACGCGAGCACCCTCCGCCGCTCCGACCGGCGGCGCGCGTCGTCGAGCGCGGCCGCCGCTCCGGCGACCGCCACCCCGCGGCCCTGCGCCTCCGGCAGCACGAACAGCCGGTCTCGAGCGTCTGCTCGCCGTTCCACTCCGACTGCCACCAGTTCACGCCGCCGACCGGCACCCCATCGAGCTCGATGGCAAGATTCCGGCCTGCTCGTCGTGCACGAACCTCAGGTACTTCTCGTGCCGCTCGCGCACCTTCTCGTCGGACTCGGGCCCGCCGAGGTGCGCGGTCATCGCGCCGGCGTTGGCGCGAACGAGCAGTGGCAGGTCGGTTTCGGTCCAGGGCCGGATGCTCACGGTCATCCGCCCATCGTGCCAGACCGCCCCGAGACCCTATGCTGACGGTGGATGCGCATTCCGGGGGGATGCGGAACGAAGGAGGCCGTCGTGCGGGAACGTCTCAGAGTGTCAGCAGGGCGCCGGATCGCCGGGGTGGGTGCCAGGGCCGGAGCGGCCGCGCTGACCGTCGGCGCGATGGTCGCCGGTGGCTTCGCCGCTCCGGCCCTGGCGCTCGCGCCGACGGACGGAGCCCGAGGGACCATGACGAGCGTCACGGCCGACGCGCCGCCCGGGGCGCAGCCCGAGATCCCCGTCACCCTACTGGTCTCCGAGACCGGCAGCTACCTCCCGCAGGTCGAGGTGAGCATCAACGGCAGCGACCCGATCCGCATGATGATCGACACCGGAACCAACTTCATGGTCGTCTTCCCCGGCTCGATCGTGAACCCGACCACGCCCGTCTACGACACCGGGATCGCGCAGGGCATCAACTACGACGGCTCGGCCGCAGCCGGCACCATCGCGCGCGCCCAGGTCGAGGTCGGTGGCGTCGTCACGACACCCGGAGACGTGGCCTTCCTCGACGCGACCTCCTGCACACCCCACTGCCTGGGCTACCAGGACGAAATCGGCGGCGTCATCGGCATCGGCCAGCGCCTGGCCGACAAGCACAACCAGGGCGACCCCGCCAACGACCTCTTCTCCCCGTTGGCTCAGCTGGGGCCCGGACTGAGCGACGGATTCACGGTCGATTTCCTGGGCGCCGACCCGGGCATCCGTCTCGGCGCTCCGACTGATGCCGGCGAGACCGACACCGTGCTCTACCGCGAGCAGGACGGCGACCTCTTCTACCCCAGCGGCCAGCCGGTGTACTTCGAACCCGAGGTGTGCTGGCAGATCAGTTACGGCACCGACACCGCGAGCGCCTGCAACGACACCGTCTTCGACACCGGGCAGAGCGGCGGGATGATCCGCGGCGACCAGTTCAAGCCGCTCGTCGACCCCGTGCACACCACCCCGGAACCGGGATCGGGCGCTCAACTGCTCGGCTGGGTGAAGACGGGCGCCTCGGTGGCCTGGTCGAGCTCGCCGGATGCGGAGCCGTACGCCGAGATCGAGGAGCCCGGCGTCGCGCCCTACAAGTACGGCCTGTACACCGCCGACGCGAACGAGACCTTCAACGCGGGCAACGGCTTCTACCTGAAGCACACCATCGGGTTCGACAACGTCACGGGCGAGGTGGTGATCAGCGCCACGGCGGGCACGCCCACCGGGCCGCGTGAGGTGCGTGCCGAGGCGGGACCGGAATCGCTGGTCGCGCACTGGAAGGCCCCCGAGGATGCGGGGGGCTCGGCCATCACGCAGTACGTGATCCGGGTGACACCGGTGGGCGGCGGCACCCCGGTGATCGTGAAGGCGGATGCGCAGGCCGACCACAAGAAGGTGGAGGGCCTCGCGGGGGGTCAGGCCTACTGGGTGTCTGTCGCCGCTGCGAACGACATCGGAGTGGGGCAGCGCGTGCGTGCTGACGGGCAGGTCATTCCGACCGGCTCGGCGACGCCCGCACCGACGCCCCCGGCGACCCCCGCCCCGTCACCCGCCCTCGCGAACACGGGCGACGAGACGGCCTCGGGCATTGCCGCGGTCGCGCTGGTGCTCGGCGCCGCGGGCGTGGGCCTGCTCGTGCTGCGCCGCGGCCGCGGCCGGCGGCGCGCGTAGCCAGGTCGGTATGGGGTAGGTGGCGCCCGCGCCCTGCTCCATACCCGAGACTGGACGGATGACGAGAATGTTCGGAACCGACATCGCCGCCGAGCTCGAGCAGGTGCACCAGCACTGGACGCCGCGGGTCGTGGGGCGGGTGAACGACCAGTACATCAAGGTCGCGAAGCTGCTCGGCGAACTGGTGTGGCATGCGCACGACCGCGAAGACGAGATGTTCCTGGTGGTGTCGGGGCGGCTCCGCATCCAGCTCGAGGACGCCGAGGACGTCGTGCTCGAACCGGGGCAGTTCTACGTCGTGCCGCGCGGGGTGCGGCACAACCCCATCGCCGCCGACGAGGTGCACATCGTGCTGATCGAGACCGTCACCACGG
>BADC01000849.1 GCA_000333435.1 Corynebacterium-like bacterium B27
CATGGACGGAGAGCTTCCCGTCACCCTCTATCTGGTGGTTCCGCCCTCGGACATCAGTCGCACCAAGCCGCTGATACGGCTGGTGCTCAACCAGATCGGACGGCGCCTCACCGAGGAGCTGACGCCCAAGCCCCGTCGGCACCGCGTGCTGCTCCTGCTCGACGAGTTCCCGGCCTTGGGCCGCCTCGATTTTTTCGAGAGCGCGCTCGCCTTCATGGCCGGGTACGGGATCAAGGCCTTCCTGATCGCGCAATCGCTCAACCAGATCGAGAAGGCCTACGGACCCAACAACGCGATTCTGGACAATTGCCACGTCCGCGTATCGTTCGCGACCAACGACGAACGGACGGCCAAACGGATTTCCGATGCGCTCGGCACGGCGACCGAGCTGCGCGCCATGAAGAATTATGCCGGGCATCGACTGTCGCCCTGGCTGGGGCATCTCATGGTCTCCCGCACCGAGACAGCACGCGCGCTCCTCACTCCCGGCGAGGTCATGCAGCTTCCGGCGACCGACGAGATTGTCATGACGGCCGGCGTGTCGCCGATCCGGGCGAGCAAGGCCCGTTACTATGCCGATCGGCGCCTGGCCGAGCGCATCCTCGAC
>BADC01000848.1 GCA_000333435.1 Corynebacterium-like bacterium B27
GGCGACATCGGCCAGCGCTGCATCGCCATCCTCGAGGCCGAGACCGGGCGGCGCGCCATCGTCGAGGTGCTGTCGACCGCGATCTCGGCCGATCCGGTGCTGGGTTCGCGCCTGGCGATGTGGGGGCGCCGCGTCGTCGGCGACACGCTCCTGGTGGCCCGGTCGGCCATCCATCTCACCGGAAACCCGGAGTCGGACGAGCAGCGCATCGAGCCGGTGTTCACCGAGATGATCGCGGCGCACACCCGGCGCATGGACGAACTCGGCCTCACGGCCTGAGCCGAGCGGATGCGCGGGAGCGGCTCTGCGCTAGCCCGCCACCGGGCTAGCCCGCCACCGGGATGTGGCGGGACAGCAGGGCCTCGAGCCGCCGCTGGTCGTGCTGCTTGCGCGCACGCCCGATGGCGAGATCGGCGACCACGACGACGGCCGCGGTGACGACGAGGCTCACCACCCAGATCCATCCGCCGTCCCAGGCCCAGCCGAGCCAGGTGAGTCCCACCCAGACCACCGCGGCGACCGCGGCACCGATGGCGGGGATGAGCACCACGCCGTGCCGGTCGCGGTTGGGCAGCAGGTAGCGGGCACCGAGGCCGAGGATCACACCGCCGAGGGTGATGAACAGCAGTTCCATGGCGAGAGGTCAGCCGACGAAGCCGACGCGGCGCGACTCTTCGCTGCCGATCTCGACGTAGGAGAGGGAGGCGACGGGGACGACGTACAGCTTGCCCTTGTTGTCGACGCGGCCGCGGGGCGCGGGGTCGACGTGCTCGACGGCGCGACGGGCATCGACGCCGGGGAACTCGCCGCGCTCGCGGAGGCGGCCGACGTGACGATCGCGCCGGGCGACTGCATCCTCATCCGCACCGGGTGGCAGCGCCCACTGGGCAGAACCCGAGCGCTATCTCGGTGAGGCGAGGGGCTCCCCGG
>BADC01000847.1 GCA_000333435.1 Corynebacterium-like bacterium B27
TGAGCGATCGCGGTCGCGGTCGCGCTTGCCGAATCGGCACGCGATTTCGCCCCACGGCTCGCCGTGCGCATGCTGGTGGAATGAGTGACGAGACCGAGTTGGACGCGACGACCTTCTGGGAAGGCCGCTACAGCGAGAGCGATCAGATCTGGAGCGGCAACGCCAACCGTGCGTTGGTCGATGTCGTCTCCGCACTCGACGTGCAGCCCGGTCGCGCGCTCGACCTCGGCAGCGGCGAGGGCGGCGACTCCATCTGGCTGGCCGAGCGGGGCTGGCAGGTCACGGGCGTCGACATCTCGGCCACCGCGTTGGCCCGGGCCGCGGCGCACGCGGCCGATCGCGGAGTCGACCCGGCGTGGGTGCAGGCCGACCTCGCCGAGTGGGAACCGCCGACGGGGTTCGACCTCGTCTCGGCCTGCTTCCTGCACTCCCCGGTCGCCTTCCCCCGCGAAGAGGTGCTGCGCCGGGCCGCTGCAGCGGTCGCGCCGGGCGGGTACCTGCTCGTCGTGGGCCACGCTGGCTTCCCGCCGTGGTCGCGCCACGCGGATGCGGATGCGGATGCGGATGCGGATGCGGATGCGGATGCGGATGCGGATGCGGATGCGGATAAGGATGCCGTCGCGCGCGGCGCCGAGCCCCACGCCACCACCACCGCGCACTCCCACGGGCACGACGACCTGCCGACGCCCCACGAAGTGCTCGCAGCCCTGCACCTGCCCTCGGGCGAGTGGGAGACGCTCATCGCCGAGAACCGCGCCCGCGAGGCGATTGGGCCCGACGGCCAGCAGGCGACGCTCGACGACGCGATCCTCCTCATCCGTCGCCGCTGGTAGCCTGGTCGGCTGGCCACCGGCCGGCCGCCCCCGCGGGCGCGTCGCACGAACGGGAGCCACCGTGAACGAGTACCTCGACACCAACCGAGCCAACTGGGACGACCGCGCCTCGCTGCACGCCGCCCGCGCATCCGGCCGCGGATACGAGGTGCAGCGCTACATCGACGACCGGTCGCTGCTCTCCGACGTCGTGCGGTTCGACCGCGAGCGGCTCGGCGACATCGCGGGGCTCAGCGCCGTGCACCTGCAGTGCCACATCGGCACCGACACGCTGTCGCTCGCGCGCCTCGGGGCTCGTGTCACCGGCCTCGACTTCTCCTCCGTCGCGATCGCCGAGGCGCGCACTCTGGTGCGCGACAGCGGCGACGAGGCGGCCGTCGACTTCGTCGAATCCGACGTCGACGGTGCACTCGGAGTGCTCGAGCCCGCATCCTTCGACCTCGTCTACACCGGCATCGGTGCACTCTGCTGGCTGCCCCGGATCGCCGACTGGGCGCGGGTCGTCGCCGCGCTGCTGAAACCGGGCGGGCGTTTGTTCCTCCGCGAGATCCACCCCATCCTGTGGTCGATGGACGAGACGCTGGCCGACGATCTGCACCTGCGCTACTCCTACTTCGAGCGGGCCGAACCGCTCGAGTGGAACGGCGAGAGCAGCTACGTCGCGACCGACCGCCCGCTGACGGCCACCACGACGTACGAGTGGAACCACGGTCTCGGCGAGATCGTGACCGCGCTGCTCGCCGAGGGGCTCACGCTCACGATGCTCGTCGAGCACGACAGCGTGCCGTGGGAGGCGCTGCCCGGCCAGATGGTTCAGCGCCCCGACGGCGAGTACGCGCTCGGCGCTCTGGCCGGGGTGGCTCCGCTCTCCTACACACTGCAGGCGGCGAAGCCGGCGGCGTGACGGATGCACGGGGCGGCCACGCGCATCCGCCCTGCAGCGGCGCAGACCCTCAGAGGGACTCGGCGATCTGCCTGATGGCGGCGAGGCGGGCGTCCCACTCGGCGCCGAGTGCCTCGAGGCGGCGCGCTGTGGCGTCGAGCGTGGCGCCCACCACCCGGAAGCGCACCTCGCGGCCCACCCGCACGGGCTCCACCAGCCCGACCTCCTGGAGCACGGCGAGGTGCTTGGCGATGGCCTGACGCGTGACGGGCAGCCGCCCGGCGAGGGCCGACGCCGATGCGTCGCCCTCGCCGAGTGCAGCGAGGATGCTCCAGCGCGTCTCATCACCGAGCGCGGCGAACACGGGAACGAGTGTGTCGGTCACGAGCGGGTCACGCGTGCACCCGCGCCCCGACCGGGCCGGCGCCGGTCTCGGTGGGCTCGGCGGTCTCAGTCGCGCCGGCCTCGGTCGCGCCGCTCTCGAGGAGGGCGACGAGCTTGTCGAGCTCGCCGTCCCAGCCGCCGCGGTGACTCTCGAGATCGGCCTTGGGGTCGGAGGTGGTCTCGAATCCTGTCTCCACGACGGTGAGGCGGGTGCCGCCGTCGACGGGTTCGAGCGTGAACGTGAAGACCGTCGAATGAGCCTCGTCGATCTCGCTCGGCACAGGCTCGCCGAGGCAGGGGTTGCACCAGCGGTACGAGATGAGGCGCGGCGCGTCGACGGCTTCGATGCGCAACGGCACGGCATCGCGGCCGGGCCACGTGATGGTGCCGGTGACGCCGGGCGTCGCGGTGGCGCCCGCGCCGACGCCCGCGCCCGCGAACTCCGCGCGCCCGAACCAGCGGGAGATGTGCTCGGGCTCGGTCACGGCCGCCCACACCTTCTCGACGGGGGCCGCGATCCGGATGCTCCGCGTCACGGTGAACGCCTCGTCGTCGACGACGGATGCCGGGTTGCTGGTCATGCTCATGATCCTTGTTCCTTTCGGTCGATTATGCAACTCAACAGTTGCACAGGTCGCCGAGTAGTGCAACTCATAAGTTGCACTTAGGATATCGGTCGCGGTCAGCGCAGCAGCAGCTCCGTCGGCTGGAGGATGACGTCGACGAGCGCGCCGTTCCGCCACACCGTCATCTCGATCATCCGGTCGATCGCGTTCTCGACCATGAGCCGCTGCACCGCCGTCGCGCTGACGATGGTCGTGCCGTCGAGCGAGACCACGATGTCGCCCCGACGGATGCCGGCGAGCGCGGCCGGGCTGTCGGCCACGACGGTCGCGACCTGCATCCCGCGTGCCGAGCCGACTTTCGCCTGCACCTCGGGCGGCAGCTGGATCTGCACGCCGGCGATGCCGAGCCAGGCCCGCCGCACCCGGCCGAACGTCGTGAGCGCGTCGATGATCTCGCGCGTGGTCGAATTGATCGGCACCGCAAGACCCAGGCCGATGCCCGCGACGGCGGTGTTGACGCCGACCACCGCACCGGTTCCGTCGGCCAGCACGCCGCCGCTGTTGCCGGGGTTGAGGGCGGCATCCGTCTGCACGACCTCGTCGATCACGCGGCCGGCCGTGGTCGGCAAGGACCGGCCGAGGGCCGAGACGATGCCGGCCGTGACGCTGCCGGCGAGCCCGAGGGGGTTGCCGAGCGCGACGACGAGTTGGCCGACCCGCAGCCGAGCCGCGTCACCGAGCACGAGCGACGGCGGCGTGGGGCCGCTCGCCCGCAGCACCGCGAGATCGGAGAGGGGGTCGGCGCCGATCACCCGGGCATCCGACGAGCGTCCGTCGGCGAACGCGACCTCCATTTCGCGCGCCCCGGCCACGACGTGGGCGCTCGTGAGCAACAGCCCGTCGTCACCGATGACGGATGCGCTCCCCGCGCCGGCGCCCCGCGAGGTCTGCACGCTCACGCTGGCCACCGAGGGCAGCACCCGCTCGGCGACGCTCATGACCACCTCGGAGTAGGCATCCAACGGTTCCCGTTCGTTCACCCCTCCATTCCACCTCCACCCCGCCGACCGACGCCCCCACTTCGCTCATAGCGCACAGCATCGGCCGCCCCCGGGGCGGTGGGTCACTCGTGGAGGATGGTGCGGAGGGTCGCGATTCGGCCGTCGACGACCGTGATGATGTCGATTCCGCGGGCCACGGGAGAGCCGGCAGGACCGAACGTCCACGCCAGGGCACCGGTGTCGGCGTCGACGTACGCCAGCCCCTCCTCGGCGAACACGAAATCGGCGGGGGCGCCGTCGAGAAGTGCCGCCGCCTTCTCGGCCAGGGCGACCCGGCCGGTGACGGTGCCCTCGGGGTCGGTGAACGCGACGTCGTCGGCGTAGGTGGCATCGATCGCGGCGCTGCGCGACTCGGGGTCGCGGTTGCCGAACACGTCGTGCAGGTTGGCGGCGAGCAGTTCGGCGGTGGTGGGCATGGATTCTCCTCGAGGGGGGCGGGCCGGCGGATCAGGTCGGCGAACACGGCGGTCGAGCCGGTTCGCGTGCTGCGACTGTATCGCGGCCCGCCGACATCGGGACCGCGCCGCGACATAGGCTGCAACCGTGGAGCAGGAGGCGGACGAAGCGGGCACCGACGACGAACACTGGCTCGTCATAGACGGTCGGCGCTGGCGCCGCACCGACCCGTCTCTGCCGCCCGACCTCGTCGCTGCACTGACCTCGCACTTGGGTCGGGCGCGCTCCGCCGTCGGCGCCGCGAAGCGCGCCGGCGACGACGAGCGGGTGTCGGATGCCCGCCGCCGCGTCGACCTCGCCAAGCACGGCCTCGGCGAGCGCGGCCCCCGTTGGTGGACCGAGCCCGAGCCGGCCCGCCTGGCCCGCGCTCGCGAGGCCCTGGCCGAGCTCGACGCCCGCGGCGCCTCCGACTGACCTACTGCCCGCGGCCGGTGAGCTTCTGCAGCCGGTCGATGTGCTCCGACGCCTCGGCCTTCGTCAGGTTCGCGGGCAGCTCTTCGCCGGCCTCGCGCAGCAGGGTGTCGAGGTAGCTCTTCTGCGGCCCGGTCATCGGCTCGTCGCCGGTGACCCAGTCCTCCGGGTCTTTGCTGGCCGACGACGCATCCGGCCCCGATCCGCCGAGCATCTCGACGTCGTCGGCGGCGGGTTCGGGCACGATCTGCTCGTTCTGCTCGAAGCTCTCCCGGGCATCCGGACCGTTCGGATTGTCGGGGCTGGTCTCAGTGCTGTCGCTCATGCCGAGGAGCGTACGCCCGGCCTCCGACACCCGCCACGCGCCGGCGCTCAGGCCGGCTCGGTGTCGTCGAACACGATCGACGGCTCGTCGTTCACCGACAGCGTCAGCACCGCGGTGCCGATGAGCTCCTCCCGTTCGAGGTCGCCCTCGAGCCGCCGGAGCTGCGCCGCGACACCGTTCTCGGGCTCGTCGCCCACCAGGTCGACCGCCGCCACGAGGAACAGCACGCCCGGCCCGCTGAACTCGAGGTACAGCGCGGTGACCCGGTTGATCTCGGGGTGCGCGAGCAGCATCCGGCCGACCTGGGAGCGGTACGCATCCGTGGGTCCGGCGCCGAGCAGATACCGTCGGTTACGACTGATGAGGAGCAGCGCCACCCCGCCGAGCAACAGGCCGATCGCGATCGACCCGAGGGCGTCCCACATCGGATCGCCGGTCAGCTGGTGCAGACCGATGCCGGTCGCGGCCAGCACGAGACCGATGAGCGCCGCCGTGTCTTCGAAGAACACCGAGCGCAGTGTCGTGTTCGAGCCGTTCACCACGTAGTCGAAGAAACCGCGACGGTAGCGGCGGGCGGTGCGCCGACCCTGCATCACCGACTGCGACAGCGAGATGCCCTCGAGCACGAACGCCACCGCGAGCACGATGTAGTTGAGCGTGTAGTTCTCCACCGCCTCCGGCGCGGCCAGGCTCTGAATGCCGTGGTACACCGACACCACGGCGCCCACCGTGAAGATGCCGAACGCCGCGAACAGCGAGAAGATGTACGCGTCGCGGCCGTAGCCGAGCGGATGCGCCGCATCGCGTTTCTTCTCGGCCCGCCGGTCGGCGATGAGCAGGAAGATCTCGTTCCCCGCGTCGGCCCAGGAGTGCGCGGCCTCGGCGAGCATCGACGCCGAGCCGGTGAGCGCGGCCACGATCGACTTCGCGAGGGCGACGAGGATGTTGGCGATGAACGCGATGACGACGGTCATGCCATCACGATACGGGTCGCCGGCCCTGCGGCGAGCGGGCATCGGTGGTTCAGTGGGGTATGGCCTCCCCCACCCCGGTCCGCGCGGTGCTGTTCGACATCGACGGCACCCTCATCGACTCCAACTACCTGCACGTCGACGCCTGGATGCGGGCGTTCGCCGACGTCGGCGCAGCCGTCGACTCGTGGCGGGTGCACCGGGCCATCGGGCTCGATTCGTCGAAGCTCCTCGAGACCTTGCTCGGCGACCGTGCCGACGAGCTGGGCGAGCAGGCGTCGGAGCGGCACTCCGCGCACTACGAGGAGCTGCAGCCGCGGCTGCGGCGCTTCGACGGGGCACGCGAGCTGGTGCAGCGGCTGAGTGAAGCGGGCGTGCGCGTCGTGCTGGCCACATCCGCCCCACCGGAGGAGTACGAGGTGCTGAGGGAGCGCCTCGACGTCGACGAGTTCTTGCACGCCGCCACCACCGCCGACGACGTCGAGACGGCGAAGCCCGAGCCCGACATCATCGCCACGGCGCTCGAACGGGCAGGAGTTCCGGCCGAGGAGGCCGTGATGGTCGGCGACACGCGCTGGGATGCGGAGGCGGCCGGGCGCGCCGGCGTGCGGTCGGTCGGAGTACTCTCCGGCGGCATCGGCGCGGAGGAGTTGCGGGCGGCGGGAGCGGTCGCGGTGTTCGACGACGTGTCGGCGATCCTGGCGGCGTTCACCGAGCGCGGAGCCGAATGGCTCGGACGGGCGTAGGGTCCGACGCATGACGAGCGATCCGCGACCAGAGCCCACACCTCCCGACGAGGTCGACCCCGACGAAGGCACCGCCCCCGATGGCACCCCGGTCGAGAACCCCTCGGGCTGACACCGGCGACAGCACTTCGGCGCAGGGTGAGGCGGCGGCGCAGCTCGAGGAGAGCATCCGCGAGCTGCTCGCCCGGCGCGCGCCCACATCGACGATCTGCCCGTCCGACGCGGCGCGCGCTGTGGGTGGGGACTCGTGGCGCGAGCTGATGGAACCCGCACGGCAGGCGGCGCAGCGTCTCGTCGATCGAGGCGAGGTGGTGATCACGCAGAAGGGCGAGGTGGTCGACCTGGCCTCGGCGCGCGGCCCCATCCGCATCCGTCGTGCCGGCTGATTCAGGCAACGCCACACCTCAGCCCCTGGGGTGCTGCGATGCCTCCTCGGAGGGAGTGACCGCCGCGGCGGTGCGGGAGGACTTCACGAGGCTCGCCACCGTCGCCACGGCGATCGTGGCCGCGATGAACAGCAGCGAGAACCAGATCGGGATCTCCGGCACCCACAGCACGGGCTCGCCGCCGTTGATGAACGGCAGCTCGTTCACGTGCAGTGCGTGGAAGACGAGCTTCACCCCGATGAACGCGAGGATGACCGCGAGCCCCTGCGCCAGGTACACGAGCCGCTCGAGCAGCCCGCCGATGAGGAAGAAGAGCTGCCGCAGCCCCATCAACGCGAAGGCGTTCGCGGTGAACACGATGTAGGCCTCGCTCGTGAGTCCGTAGATCGCCGGGATGGAGTCGACGGCGAAGATGAGGTCGATGAACCCGATCGCGATCACGGTCAGGAGCATCGGCGTGGCGAAGCGGGAGCCGTTCTTCACCACGGTGAACCGGTCGCGCTCGTACTCGTCGGACACGGGCAGCACCCGCCGCACGAATCGCATGAACCGCCCGTCGGCGGGGTTGCTCTCGTGGTTGCCGAACGCCTGCCGCCAGGCGAGGAACAGCAGGAGGGCGCCGAAGAGGTAGAAGATCCAGGACAGGTTCTCGATGAGCGTCGCCCCCACCGCGATGAACCCGCCGCGGAGAATGAGAGCGATCACGATGCCGATCATGAGCACCTTCTGCTGGTAGGCCTTCGGCACCGCGAACGCGCTCATCACGAGCAGGAAGACGAAGAGGTTGTCGATCGACAGCGCCTTCTCGGTGAGGTACCCGGCGAAGTACTCGCCGCCGTAGGTCCAGCCCGAGACGACGCCGATGCCCACGCCGAACAGCAGCGCGAGGCCGATGTAGAACGCCGACCACCGCGCCGATTCGCCGATGGTGGGCTCGTGCGGCTTCCGCACGTGGGCGAAGAACTCGTAGACGAAGAACGCGATCGTGACCGCGATGGTGATGATCCAGATGAGAGGCGTGACCTGCACGGTGACTCCAGAGGGCTCGGTTGTCGAACCAAGGTCTCCTCCACCCCGCCGAGGCGGGACCGGTGGCCCGAGATGCCACCGAGCATCCGTACTGACGAGCCGACCGCGGGTGGGAGTACTCCCCCTGCTGCACCCAGGATACCGGATGCGCGCGATCGCGCCGAACCCGGCGACCGACTCGGATGATCTGCCCAGCTGTCTAGGCTGGCAGGCATGGCGACGATGATTCTGGTGCGGCACGGGCGCACGGCGGCGAACGTGGCGGGCGTGCTGGCGGGGCGCGCCGGCGGCGTGTCGCTCGACGACGTGGGGCGCGGGCAAGCCGCCCGCACGGCGGAACGGCTCGCGGTGGTGCCGCTCGTGCGCGTGCTCTCCAGCCCGCTCGAGCGCTGTCGCGAGACCAGTGCCGCGATCCTCGCCCAGCAGGGTGTCGATGCGGATGCGCGACTCGAGATCGACGACGACCTCACCGAGTGCGACTACGGCGACTGGCAGGGCCGAGCGCTGCGCGAGCTGGCGAACGAGAAGCTGTGGAGAACCGTGCAGGCCCAGCCCTCGGCCGCGGTCTTCCCCGGTGGGGAGTCGCTGGCGGGGATGCAGGCGCGCGCGGTGGCGGCGGTGCGCCGGCACGACGCCGCCGTCGAGGCCGAGTACGGCCCCGGCGCGGTGTGGGCGGCGGTCAGCCACGGCGACGTGATCAAGTCGATCCTGGCCGATGCGCTCGGGATGCACCTCGAC
>BADC01000846.1 GCA_000333435.1 Corynebacterium-like bacterium B27
GACGGTGAGGTCGAGGCCTCTCAGGGCGCGCACTCGGCCGTACTGCTTTTCGAGGGCGTCGACCTCGATCACGGTGTTCATGCGCGGGACTTTACGCTTGATTCACAAATTTGTGAATAGTCCGAAGGAACAGCGCGCAATACAGTGGGGTGCGTCGGTGAGTGTGCCGCATCAGAAGGAGCAACGATGTCATTCCAGGCCTACCTCGACGCCGTCGAGAAGAAGACCGGCCTCACGCCGCGGCAACTGGTCGAACTCGCGCACGAGCGCGGCTTCGGTGCGGACACCAAGGCGGCACCCATCCTGCAGTGGCTGGCCGACGACTACGGTCTCGGGCGCGGCCACGGCATGGCGATGGTGCACGTCATCACGAAGGGCGACCGCATCAGCGACAAGCACGTGGGCACCGGCACCACCCACTCCGACGCCAAGGACCACCTCTGGCTCGACGGCGTCGCCACGAAGCCCGCCGGCTACTGACCTCCGCGCACGCGCCCGGCCAGCGGGGCGCTACTGCGAAGTGGTGGACTCGATGCTCATGACGAGGACGACGCGGTCGGCGGAGTCTGGCCCGGGTTGTCGGGGGCGATCACCGACAGGCTCATCGAGGGGTTGTGCTGCAGGTTGCGGTACTTCGCCCGCTTCGTGGTGTGGGTGAATCGGAGGGTGTCACCGTCGCGCAGGAACCACATCGGGTTCACCTGCACGGTGTCATCGGGGCGCACCGTACCCAGGTGACCGTAGTTCGGCTGTTCGAGCAGATCGGCGTAGTCGGCGGGGATGAGGTCGCTCATCCCACCATCCAATCACTCCGGTCAGGCGGCGAGGAGGCTCGACAGGTTCAGGCGGTGAGGAGCCGGTTCTCGTAGGCGTGCACCACGATCTGCGCTCGCGTCTCGAGGCCGAGCTTGGTGAGGATGCTCCCGATGTGCGTCTTCACGGTCGACTCGCTCACGAACGCCGCGGCCGCGATCTCGCTGTTGCGGAGGCCCTTCGCCGCGAGCAGGAAGATTTCGCGCTCGCGCGGGGTGAGCGAGGCGATCGCGTCGGTCGGGGAGGCCGAGGCTGCGCCGTCTGGAGCTCCGGCCTGTCGCTTCACCAAGGCCGCGAGTCCCGCCGGCAGCGCGTCCCCGGCGTGCACCGAGCGGATCGTGTCGAGCAGCAGCTCGGGCGTCGCATCCTTCGTCACGAACGCGCTCGCGCCGTGCTTCATGGCCTGGAACACCGCCTCCTCCTGCTGGAACGTCGTCAGCACGATGACCCTCGGCGCCGCGGAGTCGCCGGCGCCGACGATGCGGCGGGTGGCGTCGAGACCGTTGAGCACGGGCATCCGGATGTCCATCAGCACCACGTCGGGCCGGGTCTCGGCGACGAGCGCCACGGCCTGCGCCCCGTCGGTCGACGATCCGGCGAAGGCGAGGTCGGGCTGCGACTCGATCAGCATGCGCATGCCGTAGCCGAACAGCTCCTGGTCGTCGACGACCGCCACGCGGATGGCCGCCGCGCCCGGTGCCGCGCTCACGCGAGCACCTCCGCCCGCACGGGAACGAACGCGGTCACGATGAACCCGTCGGCGTCGGGCTCCGCGGTCAGCCAGCCGCCCGCGAGGCGCGCACGCTGCTTCATCCCCTCGATGCCGAACGCCCGCCTCGCACCCGTGCCCCCACCGGCAGCCGGCGGCGCGCCCCCGTCGCTCACCACCGTCAGCGCGAGGCCCTCACCCTCCCACGCGAACGACACCGCGGCCACCGGATGCTTCCCACCGTGCTTCAGCGCGTTCGTCAGGCTCTCCTGCACGATGCGATACACGCTGAGCTCCTGCGACGGCGTGAGCGCCCGGGCTTCACCCACCTGCTCGAGCGCCACGCGCATGCCGGCCGACGACATCCGCTCCACCAGCGCCGGCAGTTCGGCGAGCGAAGGCTGCGGGCGCTCCCCGGCGTCGTCGTGCAGCGCCTCGAGCAGCCCGCGCAGGTCGGTGAGGGCCGTGCGGGCGGTGTCGGCGATCTCGCTCAGCGCCACATCGGTGCGTTCCTCCGCCGTCGTCGAACCGGCAGCGCGGAGAAAACGCGATCCGTCGGCCATCGCGATCACCACGGCGAGCGAGTGCGCGAGCACGTCGTGCACCTCCTGCGCGATCGCACTGCGCTCCTTGACTCCCGCCAGCTCGGCGTCAGCCACCGCGAGGTCGACCTCGGCCTGAGCGATCTGCGCCTGGTCGGCCCGGCGGCGCGCACTGACCTGCAGCGCGAACCCGGCGGTCCACCCCGAGAGCCCCGCCACGGCGCCGATCAGCACCAGCGGCAGCGCGGTGTCGGCGGAGTTCGGCAGGTACGTCGAACCCGACGCGACGCGGGCGACGCCGAGCCAGCTCTGCCAGTCGCCGCGGTACACCATGGTCGCGCCGACCAGCAAGGACTGCGTGACGACCGCGACCGGCGCGACCCAGCGCATCCGGCCGCCGGTGCCGAGCCCGACGAAGAAGGCGACGATCGCGGCCGACCCGTAGAGCGGCCAGGTGGTGGCCTCGGGCGGGCTCAGCACACCGAGCAGCTGCGCGACGGGCACGACCACCACCAGCGCGAGCGCCACGGCGGGCAGCAGGCGGGCCAGGGCGATCGCGGCGGCGGAGAGCGCCAACCACACCCAGAAGCCCGCCGGATGCTCGCGCCCGGCCTCGGCGACGATCCACAGCGCGAGGAACGCCACCGCGACAGCGGGTTCGAGCGCGAGGCGCAGGTGCTTCGGAAGACGTCTCATGCCCTCACGCTAAGCGCTCGGGCGTGCCGGGTGACAGCCGGAGGCGCAGCTTTCAGCCGAAGGGACGAGGCGGCCGACGTGGGCGGGCGCCTGCGAGTCGTCGGCGGCCTCAGGCCTGGCTGATGCGCACCATGTTTCCGGCCGGGTCACGGAACGCCGCGTCGCGCACGCCCCAGAACTGATCCGTCGGCTCCTGCAGGATGTCGGCGTTGCCCTGAGCCCGCACCCGCTCGAAGGTGGCGTCGAGGTCGTCGGTGCGGAAGAGCACTCCGGGCAGCTCGCCCTTCGCCAGGAGCTCGGCGCGGGCATCCCCGTCTTCCTTCGAGACGCCGGCGTGCGGCTGGGAGAGCACGATCTCGATCTCGGGCTGCGAGGGGGTGGAGAGGGTGATCCAGCGGAAGCCGTCGTTCGCGACCTCGTTGCGCACCTCGAGGCCGAGGGTGTCGCGGTAGAAGGCGATGGCCGCATCCGGGTCGTCGACGAGGATGTGCACGTGGCTGAGTGAAATGGTCATGGCTCGACGCTAGCGACTGGGCGTCACGGACGCTTCTTCGTTCCTGCTCGATTCGCCCGTGCTGTGCGACGGCGGGGTGCGGCGCGCTCGGCCGAGCACCATCGCGCTGCAACTCGGAATGGCGATGGTGTCACTGTGATCGCGCGCGCGGTAGGCACTCGGCGTCTCGCCGACGAGTTCGGTGAACCGGGAGCTGAACGAGCCGAGGCTGGTGCAGCCCACGGCGAAGCAGGCGTCGCTGACGCTGATGTCGCCGCGGCGCAGGAGCGCCTGCGCTCGCTCGATGCGCCGCGTCATGAGGTGGGAGTAGGGCGTCTCGCCGTAGGCCTCACGGAAGCGGCGGCTGAAGTGAGCAGTGGACATGAGCGCGAAACGCGCCAGCGCGGGCACATCGAGGGGGCGGGCGTACTCGCGATCCATGAGGTCGCGGGCGCGGCGCAGGCGGCGGAGTTCGTCGAGGTCGGCGCTCATGCACCCATTGTGGTCCCCCGCGAGGTGGCGTGGTGCACTCCTCGGCGAAGGATGGCCGGTAACTCTGCATGTGAGAGCAAGCGACGCCGTATAGGGCACCACTCCCTCTCAAATGCAGAGTTACCGGCCATGCGAGGCGCGGCGCAGCTCACGCCGCGGTCGGGCAGTGCAACTGGGTGCGTTCGCCCGAGCGGTCGATGTCGTGGCGCGCCATGAGCTCGCCGCAGAGCGGGCAGCGCGGATCGGCCGGCGGGACGTATGGTGCCTCGTCGCGGCCGATGCCCACCTGGGCGGGGCCGGCGTAGCTGTAGACGAGGCGGTTGATGGTGTTGAACAGCCCGGGCTTGCCGTCCCACGGATTCATGGGGTTGGCTTTGCGCGCCGCTTTCCTTCGTGCCATAACCATTAGTGTACTATCTATTTATGACTTCTGGGACGATCGAGTCGACCGAGACCGACCTGCTCGCACTCGACCGGCAGCTGTGCTTCGCGCTGGCGGTCGCGTCGCGATCGGTGATCGGGGCGTACAAGCCGATTCTCGAACCGATGGGGCTCACGCATCCGCAGTACCTCGTGATGCTGGCCCTCTGGGAGAGCGAGCCGCGCTCCCTGTCGGCGCTCGCCGAGCTGCTGCGGCTGGAGCCCGCGACGCTCTCGCCGCTCGTGAAGCGGCTCGAGGCGGCCGGGTTCGTGACGCGGGAGCGGTCGGCGGAGGATGAGCGGCAGCTCGCCGTGCGGCTCACCGCGGCGGGTCGCGACCTGCGGGCACAGGCGGAGCAGGAAGAAGGCTTATCGCAAGCTGGCGCGGCAGTACCACCCCGACTCCAACCAGGGCGACGCGAAGGCGGAGGCCCGCTTCAAGGAGATCAGCGAGGCCTACTCG
>BADC01000845.1 GCA_000333435.1 Corynebacterium-like bacterium B27
GCCGAGCATCCGGGTCGACCCGTCGGGCAGCCGCACCGAGAGCTCACGGCTCTCGGTCGATTCCGGCCACAGGATGCGCGACCCGTTGTCGTGCACTCCCGGCAGCGCATGCACATCGAGCCGGAACTTCGCCGGATCGTCGTCNTCCAGCACGAACGCCCCTGCCCGCGTGATCCCCACCGGGATCACCTCGAAGCGCGACCGATCGATCGACTCAAGAACTCCGCCCGCGGTTGCGCAGCTGATCGAATGCTCGCTTGAGCGACCTCCGAAAAGCAGCGCCACCGTGATCTTTCCTGGCATCGAGAGTCCTTTCGCCCTGCGGCCCCGAATCGTCGTCGGTCGTCAGGTGGGGGGCAATGTCTTTCGGATCGAGCGTACCGGCCAGCACCTCGCTCACCTGACGGCAGATGGGCATGTCCACACCCTTGGCCGCCGCGAGCGCGAGCACGGGGGCGACGGATGCGAGCCCCTCCGCGGTCTGCTGCATCGACTTCACCACGTCGGCGAAGCTGTAGCCCTGCCCGAGCAGGCGGCCGGCCGTGTTGTTGCGCGACAGCGGCGAGCCGCTCGTGGCGATGAGGTCGCCGAGCCCGGCGAGCCCCGCGAGGGTCTCCGGATGCCCGCCGTAGGCCACCGCGAAGTCCGTCATCTCCACGAGTCCGCGCGTGATGATCGACGCCTTCGTGTTCTCGCCGTAGCCGACACCGTCGACGATGCCGATCGCCACCGCGATGAGGTTCTTCAGCACGCCGCCGAACTCGGTGCCGATCACGTCCGTGTTCACGAACGACCGGAAGTACCGGTTCGTCGCGACCTTCGCCACCGCCTCGGCGGTCTCGAGACTGGTCGAGGAGACCACCGCGGCCGTCGGCTGCTCCTTCGCGATCTCGAGCGCGAGGTTCGGCCCGGAGGCGGCGGCGATGCGGTCGCGATCGATCTCGAGCACCTGCTCGAGCACCTCGCTCATCCGGGCGCCGGTGCCCTTCTCGACGCCCTTCATCAGGCTGATGACGGGCACGTCGGCGGGGATGAGCTCGCGGATCTCGACGAGGTTCTGCCGCAGCGACTGGCTCGGAATGGAGACGAAGACGAACTGCGCCCCCTGGAGCGCCGCCCCGACGTCGGGCGTGGCCGTCACCGCCAGCGGCAGATTGACCCCGGGCAGGTAGCCGCTGTTGCGTTTGCCCTCCCGGATCTCCTTGGCGACCTCGGGCCGGCGCGCCCAGATGGTGACGTCGGACCCGCCGTCGGCGAGCACCTTCGAGAAGGTCGTGCCCCAGCTGCCGGCCCCCAGCACGGTGACCCGCGGCCGCGCGGGCACGCGGGCAGCGGTGCGGCTCACTCGGCGGCCCCGCTGTCGCGCTCCTCGATGCGCCCGAACTCGGTCTGGTTGTGCGCCGCCGGGTTCCAGCGCTCCGCCGGCGCCGTCTCGCCGCGGAGGCCCTCGAGGAGCCCCGTGATCGCGGCCATCAGCCGGTCCGTCGCCTCGACCAGCTTCTTCTGGTCGATCGGCCCCTCGCGCAGGTCGTCGAGGTCGATCGGGTCGCCGAACACGATCTGGATCGTCTTGCGGGGAAAGAGGCTGAGCTTCTTCGAGTAGCGCGGCAGCACGGCCTGCGTGCCCCAGTGGGCGGCGGGGATGAGCGGGATGCCGTGCTCCAGCGCGAGGCGCGCCGCCCCCGTCTTGCCTCTCATGGGCCACATGTCGGGGTCACGCGTCAGCGTGCCCTCCGGGTAGACGATGACGCCCTGCTCGTGCTCGACCAGCTGGTTCGCCGCCGAGATCGGGGCGTTGTGCCGGTTCGAGCCGGCCCGCTCCACCGGGATCTGCCCGCTCGTGCGGAGCAGAAAACCGACCACCGGCACCCGGAACAGCGAGGCCTTGGCCAGGAACCGCGGCGCGCGCCCGAGCTTCCACACCGCCCACGCCATGATGACCGGGTCGATGTTGCTGTAGTGGTTCGGGCTGAGGATGAACGGACCGGAGGCCGGGAGCTTGGCCGTGTCGTGCATCCGCAGCCGGGCGATGACGTTGAGGAACGGCACGACGAGCGCCTCGAGCACACGGAACGAGACCGTCTTCTCGGTGTTCTTGCGCCGCTGGACGTCGACGTCCGCCTGCTGCCCGGGTTTCGCCATCGGCCCTACTCCGCGAAGTAGAAGTCGGCTCCCAGCTTCTCGAGCTTGCCCACGAAGTCGCCGTAGCCGCGGGCGATGAGGCCCACGTTCGACACCGAGGACTGCCCCTTGGCCACGAGTGCGGCGATCAGGTGACTGAAGCCGCCGCGCAGGTCGGGAACCTCGAGCTCGGCGCCGTGCAGCGGCGTCGGGCCGGTGATGACGGCGGCCTGCTCGAGGGCGCGACGCGGAACGCGGCGGTTCGGGTCGGCCAGCCCGTCCTTGTGCACCTCGATGTTCGCGCCCATCTTGATGAGCGCATCCGTGAAGCCGAAGCGGTTCTCGTACACCGTCTCGTGCACGATCGAGGTGCCCTGCGCCTGAGTCAGGGCCACGATGAGCGGCTGCTGCCAGTCGGTCATGAAGCCGGGGTGCACGTCCGTCTCGATGACGACGGGCTTCAGCTCGCCACCGGGGTGGTAGAAGCGGATGCCCTCCTCCTCGATGTCGAACGCGCCACCGATCTTGCGGAACACGTTGAGGAACGTCATCATCTCGGACTGCTTGGCGCCCGTGGTGAAGATGGAGCCGCCGGTGGCCAGCGCGGCGGATGCCCAGCTGGCGGCCTCGTTGCGGTCGAAGAGCGCGCGGTGGTTGTAGCCGTCGAGGGTCTCGACGCCCTCGATGAAGATGGTGCGGTTGGGCTCGACCGAGATGATCGCGCCCATCTTCTGCAGCACGGCGATGAGATCCATGATCTCGGGCTCGATGGCCGCGTTCTTGAGCTCGGTCGTGCCGATGGCCCGCACACCGGTGAGCAGAACCTGCTCGGTGGCACCGACACTCGGGTACGGCAGCTCGATGTTGGCGCCGCGGAGGCCGTTGGGCGCCGTGATGTTGATGCCGGAGGGCAGCTTGTCGACGACGGCACCGAAGGCGCGCAACGCGTCGAGGTGGAAGTCGATCGGGCGGTCGCCGATGCGGCAGCCGCCGAGATCCGGGATGAACGCGTGACCGAGGCGGTGCAGCAGCGGGCCGCAGAACAGGATCGGGATGCGGGAGCTTCCGGAGAGCGCGTCGATCTCGGCGCTCGTGGCCGTGGCCACGTTCGCCGGGTCGAGCTGCAGCACGCCCGTGGCGGCCGAACCCGTGATCTTCACGCCGTGGATCTCGAGCAGGCTCGCCACCACGTGCACGTCGCTGATGTCCGGAACATCCCGCAGGGTGCTCGTCGTGTCGCCGAGGAGCGACGCCACCATCGCTTTGGTCACGAGGTTCTTGGCCCCGCGGACGTCGATGGTTCCCCGAAGGGGACGGCCGCCGTTGATGACGATCGTGTCGGACTTGAGGCCGACGCGCTCGGCTGCCTTGCGAGCATCCTGTACGAGACTGTTCACTGAATCACCTGCACTGTCTGATTTGACGATATTTCGCGCTCAGGTGCCGGTTGTGTCGGCGGCCTTCGCTATTTGACGGGAAGAGTTCGAGGTCTCCAACTCGCTCGTCGGCTCTCGAATTCCGTGATGGCCGCCTCGTCGCGGAGTGTGAGCCCGATGTCGTCCAGACCTTCGAGCAACCTCCACCGAGTGTAATCGTCGATCGCGAAAGAGACTGTGAGGTCGCCGACCGTGGCGGTCTTCTCGACCAGGTCGACCGTCGCCTCGATTCCGGGCTGCGCCTCGATGGCCGCCCAGAGCCGCTCGATCTCGGCCTCGTCGACCTGCCCGGTGAGCAGGCCCTGCTTGCCCGAGTTGCCACGGAAGATGTCGCCGAAGCGCGCGCTCAGCACAGCCTGGAAGCCATAATCGCGGAGCGCCCACACGGCGTGCTCGCGGCTCGATCCGGTGCCGAAGTCGGGGCCGGCGATGAGCACGCGCGCGTGCTGGAAGGCGGGCTGGTTGAGCACGAACTCGGGGTCGTTCCGCCAGCCGGCGAACAAGGCGTCCTCGAAGCCGGTCTTCGTGACGCGCTTGAGGTAGACGGCGGGGATGATCTGGTCGGTGTCGACGTTGGCGCGCTTCAGCGGAACGGCGACGCCGGTGATGGTGCTGATCTTGTCCATGGGTCTAGACCTCCACGCTCTGGCGGGCTTCGGCATCCGCTCGCAGGTCGGAGACGCTCGACAGCGTGCCCCGGATGGCGGTCGCCGCGGCGACCACGGGCGACACCAGGTGGGTGCGGCCGCCCTTGCCCTGGCGGCCCTCGAAGTTGCGGTTGGAGGTGCTGGCGCAGCGCTCCCCCGGTGCGAGCTGGTCGGGGTTCATGCCGAGACACATCGAGCAGCCTGCGAAGCGCCATTCGGCGCCGAACTCCTCGACGATCTTGTCGATGCCCTCGGCCTCGGCCTCGATGCGCACGCGCGCGCTGCCGGGCACCACCATGACCCGCACGCCATCCGCCTTCTTCTGGCCCTTGATGATCTCGGCGAAGGCGCGCAGGTCTTCGATGCGGCTGTTGGTGCACGAGCCCATGAACACCGCGTCGACCTTGACCTCCTTGAGCGGGGTGCCGGCGGCGAGGTCCATGTACTCGAGGGCGCGTTCGGCGCTCGCACGCTCGTTGGGGTCGACGATGGTCGAGGGGTCGGGCACGCGCTCGCTCAGCGAGACGCCCTGACCGGGGTTGGTGCCCCAGGTGACGAAGGGTTCGAGCTCGTCGGCGTCGAGGAAGACCTCGGCGTCGAACACGGCGTCGTCGTCGGTCTGCAGGGTGCGCCAGTAGGCCACCGCGTCGTCCCAGTCCTGACCGGCGGGGGCGTGCGGGCGACCCTTGAGGTAGTCGAAGGTGATGTCGTCGGGCGCGACCATGCCCGCGCGGGCGCCGGCCTCGATGGACATGTTGCAGATGGTCATCCGCCCCTCCATCGAGAGGCTGCGGATGGCCGAACCACGGTATTCGAGCACGTACCCCTGGCCGCCCCCGGTGCCGATCTTGGCGATGACCGCGAAGATGAATGTCCTTGGCCGTGACCCCGGTCCCAGG
>BADC01000844.1 GCA_000333435.1 Corynebacterium-like bacterium B27
CGCACCTGGTCGGTGACGACCTGGTCCCAGTTCGCCCAGTCGAACTGGTACGGCCAGCCGGCGTAGTAGTCGGAGAGGCGGATGACTACCCGCGCGTCGTGGTCGGCGGCGACCTGCCAGGTGTCCCCCACGTCGCCGGTCGGCTGCTGCTTGCCGCCGAACGGCTTCTGGATGAAGGTGTGCGGCTTGATCGCGGAGATCAGCTCGCTCGAGGGCGAGTCGGCGTCGGCGAGCCCGTACAGGCTTCCCGATGCCAGGTGGGTGACCGGCCGGAAGGCCTGGTCGGCGTGCACCACGAGGGTGTTCGCGGCGCTCGGCGCGGCCTGCGCGGCGGGCGCCGACGCGGCGACCGCCGCCAGCGCGACCGTCACGGCGGCCAGGGCCGCAGCGGTTCGCCGCCCGCGCGCCCGTCGCACCGGTGTGGGAGTGGTGATCATGTCGTCATGCTCCTTTGCGTGATGGTGATGGGTGTGGCGGGGCGTTCAGGGCCCGTGGCCGACGGTCAGTCGGCCACGGGGAGGAAGACGCGCATCGTGGCGGGGCCGCGTTCGGCCCAGCGGTGATACGGCACGAGAGTGAGCTCGATCGGTCGCCGCCCGGCGACGGATGCCGGTTCCGGGCGGTACGGCAGCGTCCCGTCGGCGCTCGGCACGACGTCGGCCGTGCCGGTCAGCCGGGCGCCGTCGTCCACGGCGCCGGGCGCACCGATGGGATGCACGTGCACGTCGTCGATCGCGACGCCCGCGGGCAGGTCGGTGGACTCCAGGCAGAGCACGAGCGGCCCGCGTTCGACCGCGACCGTGTCGCGCACCGCGTCGATGCGCGGATCGGGCCAGGTGAACCGGGGGGCGATCGGGAACCGCAGCACGACCGAGTCGCCGCTCACGAAGGAGCGCGTCAGGTCGGCCCAGCCGGGCGCGACGGAAACCGGGGCGTCGTCACCGAACTGCACCGTCGCATCCGTCGCCCATTCGGGAACGCGCAACCGCAGGCGCTGCGCTCCGGCCGGCGCCTCGACGACGCGCACACGCACGGCTCCCTCGACGGGGTAGGCGGTGTCGACCCGCAGCACGAACCCGCCGGCCCGGATCTCGCCCGATGCGTACTGCAGCAGCGCGATGCCCTCGTCATCGACCGAGGCGAGGTAGGAGCCGAGTGAGGCCAGCGTGCGCGCGACATTGGTGGGGCAGCACGACACCTCGAACCAGGGGGCCCGGATGCCGCCCTCGGCCCGGGTGTTCACCCCGTCGCCGGCGGGCTCGCCGGGTTCCCGCTGCTGCAGCGGGTTGGCGTAGAAGAAGGCGGTGCCGTCGGCGCTCGGCGAGGTGGCGACGACGTTGAACAGGGTGCGCTCGATGAGGTCGGCATAGCGCACCTCGCCGGTCGCGAGGTAGAGCCGCCAGGCCAGCATGACCGAGCCGACGCCGGCGCAGGTCTCGCAGTACGCGCGGTCGGCCGGCAGCTCCCAGTCGTCGCCGAAGCCCTCGTCCTGATGACGCGAGCCCATGCCGCCGGTGAGGTAGGTGCGGCGGGCGACCGTGTGCTCCCACTGGCGGGTGACCGCGCCGAAGAGCTCGTCGTCGCCCGTCTCCACCGCGACGTCGAGGGCCCCCGCCGTGAGGTAGAGGGCGCGCACGGCGTGGCCGCGGAGCGCCGTCGCCTCGCGCACCGGCACGTCGTCCTGGAAGTACTCCGCCGAGAGCAGCGGACGTACCGGCAGCGTGCCGCGGCCCCGGCGTTCGATGAACAGCCGTGCCTGTTCGAGGTAGCGACGCTCGCCGAATGCGCGCCCCGCCTCGACGAGCGCCACCTCTATCTCGGGGTGGCCGCAGATCGCATCCGACCCGCCCGCCCCGAATTCTTTGCAGATCTGGTCGGCCGCGCGTCGAGCGATCTCGACGAGACGGTCGTCGTGCCCGCTGCGGAACCGCGCCACCGCGGCCTGCAGCAGGTGGCCGATGTTGTAGAGCTCGTGCCCCATCGCCAGGTCGGAGTACCGTGGCGGCAGGCCCGGATGCCCGTACGCCGTGTTGAGGTACCCGTCGTCGTCCTGCGCGGCACCGACGCGCTCGACCAGCGCCGAGAACGTCGCCTCCAGCGCCGGGTCGGGCGTGCGCGCCAAGTCCCAGGCCATCGCCTCGAGCAGCTTGTAGACCTCCGAGTCGGAGAACTGCCAACCCGGCCGGTCGTGCGTGACCTCCCCGCGGGCGACGCGGTCGAAGTTCGTGAGCCAGCCGAGGCGTTCCATCCACTGCAGGCAGTGTTCGAGCGTGGCGGAGCTGTTGACCGCCTGGCGCACACCCCAGAAGCCCTGCGCGTCGAGCTGCACGTCGGTCACGGCGACGCCCTGGACAGCGGAACCGGTCGGGCGCACCGGTGCCGCGACCGTCGCCTCGGCATCGGGGAGCTGATCGGCGATGCTGGTGGACAGGGTCACGGGGTCAGTCCTTCACTGCGCCGGCGGTGACACCGGCGGCGACGTAGCGCTGGGCGACGATGAGCAGGATCGCCGCGGGGATGGAGGCCACGACGGCGGTGGCCATGATGGCGTTCCACTGGGTCGTGTTGTTGCCGATGTAGGCGTAGATGCCGAGGGTCACGGGCTTCAGCGCCGAGTTGCGGGCCAAGGTCGAGGCGAAGACGAAGTCCGACCAGGCCCAGAGGAACGCGAACAACGCGACCGTGAGCGCCGAGTTGCGGCTGAGCGGGAGCACGACCGAGGTGAAGGTGCGCCAGGCGCCGGCCCCGTCCATCCGCGCCGCCTGCAGCAGTTCGCGCGGCAGCCCGCTCATGAACGCGGTGAACAGCAGCACACCGAACGGCACCGCGATGGTGGAATCGGCCAGGATGAGGCCCGGGATGCTGTTGAGGAGGCCGAGCCGCACGTAGATGGCGTAGAAGCCCATCGCCATCACGACGCCCGGGATCATCTGCGCCACCAGCAGCACGAAGTTGAGGGTGCGGCCGCCGCGCAGGTTGAGCAGGGCGATGGCGTAGCCCGCGGGCGCGGCGATCACGACGGTGAGCACCACGCAGCCGAGGCCGATGATGAGGCTCGTGCCGAGGTTCGGCAGCTGCTGGCGCAGCACATCGGTGTACCCGTCAAGCGTGGCGTCGAACGGGAAGATGTGCGGGGGGCTCAGGCGGAGGTCCTGGGTCTTCGTGAACGAGACGTTCACCATCCAGTACACCGGGAAGAGCATCAGGGCGGTGAAGACGATGCCGAGGGCGGTCTTCCACCAGGGGCGGCGGGCGGTCATGACAACTCCTGACGGCGCTGGGTGCGCAGGTACACGAAGCCGAAGATCAAGGCGATGATGATGAGGATGTTGCCGACCGCGGCGGCCGGCGAGAGGTCGGGCTGCCCGGTGCCGAATGCCTCCCGGTACGACCAGATCGCGAGGGTCGTGGTGGAGTTCGCCGGGCCACCCTTGGTCATGATCCAGATGATGTCGACGACCTTGAGCGTGTAGACGAGCCCGAGCAGCAGGGTGATCGCGGAGACCGGGCGGAGCAGCGGGAAGGTGATGCTCCAGAACTGCCGCCAGGCGCCGGCGCCGTCGAGCGACGCGGCCTCGTAGACGTCGGTGGGGATGTTCTGCAGGCCCGAGTAGAGGATGACGAGATTGAACGGGATGCCGAGCCAGATGTTCGCGATGACCACGGCGAGCATCGAGGTGTCGGGTGAGGTGAGCCAGTTGATCTGACCGATGCCGAAGGCCTGGAGCGCCGAGTTGACAATGCCGTTGTCGCTGTTGAGCATCCAGGCCCACGTCGACCCCGACACGATGAGCGGCAGCAGCCACGGCACCAGGAACAGCGCCCGCAGCACCCCGCTGAGACGGAAGTTGTTGCGGAAGAACACGGCGAGCGCGAGCCCGATCGCGTATTGGAAGACCAGCGACGCCACGACGAACACCGCGGTGTTGCCGATCGCTTCGCCGAACAGCGGCGAGGTGATGACGTCGATGTAGTTCTTCAGCCCCACGAACTCGGCGTTGCCCTGCACGAAGGCGCGCACCGTGTAGTCGTGAACGCTGAGGTCGATGCTGCGGACGAGCGGATACGCGTAGAACGCGATCAGGTACGCCACGAGCGGCGCGGCGAAGCCCACCGCCACCCAGCGGGAGCCCTGGAGCCGGCCGGGTCGGCGCTTGCGCGCGACGGCCGAGGCCTGGGTGCTGCGCGTCGGTGGGGCGGCCGACGCCGTGGAGATCGCCATCATCAGTCCTTCGTCACGGGTTGGTTCCGGGTCCCGGGGCGGGCGGCGAGCCCGCCCCGGGCCTCCTCGGTTACTTGCCGTCGGTCGCCGACGACGCCGCCTGCTGGGCCGCGGTCAGCGCATCCTGCGGCGAGGATGCTCCGGAGAGCGCGCTCTGCACGGCCGTCCACAGCTGCTCGGAGATCAGCGGGTAGTCGGTGCCGAGGTTGTCGCTCGTGCGGCCCTTCGCGGCCTGCACCGCCGAGACCCAGGTCGTGAGGTCGGGGTGCTCTTCGAGCAGCTTGTCCTGACCGTCGCTGGTCGGCGGGATGTAGTACGCGAAGGTGTCGGCGGTCTTCACGAAGCCGTCGGGCGTCGTCATGCAGTCGACGATCTTCTTCGTTGTCTCGTAGCGCGCGGTGTCGTTCTGCACGGGGGCGGTGATGAACTCACCACCGGTGGGGGCCGGCGCGACGCCCGACTTCTCGGCCGGCAGCTCGATGACGCCGGTCTTGAAGGGCTGCTGCGACGCACTGTTGACCTGCCAGGTGCCGTTCTCGCCGAACGCGAAGTCGCCGGTGAGGAACTCCTCCCAGGTGGTGTTCTGCGAGTTGCTGATCACCGACTGCGGGGCATAACCCTTCTGCACCCAGTCCGTCCACAGCGTCAGGGCCTTGACCGCCTCGGGCGAGTCGAGCTTCGTGAGGTCGGCACCGGCTCCCCAGAACCAGGGCAGGAACTGGAACGAGCCCTCTTCTGTGTTGATACCGGCGAAGGTGATGCCCTTGTGGCCGGCTGCGGTCACCTTGGCCAGAGCATCCGTGAGCGAAGCCCAGCTCGTGATCGAGGCCGGGTCGACACCGGCGGCCGAGAGGATGTCGGCGTTGTAGTAGAGCGCGAGCGTGTTCGCGCCGATCGGGATGCCGTAGTCCTTGCCGTCGAGCTCACCCGCCGCGAGGAGGTTGGCGTCGATGCCGGAGGTGTCGAGGCCGAGCTCGTCGGTGGTGGTCAGCATGCCCGTGTCGGCCAGGGTCGACACGGCGGGGTTGTCGAGCAGGATGATGTCGGGCGCGGTGCCCTCCTGCGCGGCGAGCAGCGCTTGATTGGTGAGAGCGGTGGTGTCGTAGGCGGTGCGCTCGATGGTCACCCCAGCCTCTGTGCCGCAGGCCTGCACGCGGTTGGCCCAGTCGGAGCCCTCCTCGTGCTGGGGGTACGGGTCCCACCAGGTGTAGGTGCCGCCGGCGGCGTCGGTCGACGAGCTGTCGCCCGTGCCCGAGGTCGAGCAGCCCGCGAGCGCGCCCACCGCGAGTGCGGCGACCGCGACGACGAGCGGCGCTCGTAGCGTCTTGGTGATCATGGTGTTCCTCCTTGAACGTGTCCGGGGTTCCGGACCTCTTGGTGTCAGTGACGGGTCGGCGGTACAGCTGTACTGCCGCGGTCGTCGATCCGGGGCGCGAGCAGATCGACAACGGTTGTTTCCGCATCGGCGGTGCCGTCGATGCGGGAGACCAGGCGTTCGACGGCGCGCCGGCCGAGCTCATCGGCGGCGCTGTCGATCGCGGAGTACGGGAGCGAGAAGGTGCGGGCGAAGTCGTCGGAGTAGCGGCCGATGACCGAGATGTCGGCCGGCGCCGAGAGCCCCCGCGAGTGCAGCACGTTCGGCAGTGCGGCGGCGGCGGCTTCGTTGTTCAGCAGCAGGCCGGTGGCCGACGGATGCTCGTCGAGCAGCCGCTCGAGCTCGATCCCGATCTCGGGCTGGCTCGAGGAGCCGAAGTGGTGGTGCAGCTCGATGCCGAGTTCGGCGGCGCGCTGCTGGGCGGCGTTGGCGAGACGCCAGACGTAGGCCCCGCCGCGTTCGAGCACGTGCTCGGGCTGGGAGACCAGGATGAGCGAGCGGTGACCCAGCTCGTGCAGTGTCTCGACCATGAGGCGGCCGGCGGCCACGAAGTCGAGGTCGAAGACGTCGATCCCGGACGGGTCGCCCGGGAGTCCCACGAGCGAGCCGGGCTGTGCGGCCGAGCGGAGGATGTCGAGACGGTCGTCGTTCTCGGCCACGTTGAGCAGGATGAAGCCGTCGACCATCCGCGAGTCGGAGATGCGCTTGAGGGCTGCGACGCCGTCCTCGTCGGTGAGGAGGAGGGTGTCGTAGCCGGCCTCGCGGGCGCGGTTCGTGACGCCGAGGATGTACTGCAGCATGGCGGGCGCGAACTCGTCCTCGAGGAAGCGGGCCAGGAGGCCGAGCACCTTGGTCTGCGACGTGGCGAGCGCCTTCGCCCCCGCGTTGGGCGTGTAGCCGAGGTTGCGCACAGCCTCTTCGACCTTCTCGCGCACCTCGGGCGAGATGGAGCGCTTGCCCGACAGGGCGTACGACGCCGTGCTGCGGGACACTCCCGCTACGCGGGCCACGTCTCCGATCGTCACCATGAGGTCTCCATCGTCCTGCCGTCACACTGTCGTCGAACCGGTTCGATTCGAACCGGTTCGACACTAACAAACCCGGCCGCCGACCGCAAGAGCCCCCGGGAACGCCGAAGGGCGGCCCCCCGGAGGGACCGCCCTTGGCAGTGGTGGTGCTGAGCCCGAAGGCGCGGGGACTAGAAGTCCATGCCGCCCGTGGGGTCGCCGGCCGGGGCCGGGTTCTTCTCGGGCTTGTCGGCCACGACGACCTCGGTGGTGAGGAACAGACCGGCGATCGACGCGGCGTTCTGCAGCGCCGAGCGGGTGACCTTGGCCGGGTCGATGATGCCCGCCGACAGCAGGTCGACGTACTCACCGGTCGCGGCGTTCAGGCCCCAGCCGTAGTCGAGGTCGCGCACCTTGGCGGCGACGACACCCGGCTCCATGCCCGCGTTGAACGCGATCTGCTTCAGCGGAGCCTCGATGGCCACCTTCACGATGTTCGCACCGGTCGCCTCGTCGCCCGAGAGCTCGAGGCTCTCGAACGCGGTCTTGCCGGCCTGGATGAGGGCCACGCCACCACCGGCGACGATGCCCTCCTCGACGGCGGCCTTCGCGTTGCGCACGGCGTCTTCGATGCGGTGCTTGCGCTCCTTGAGCTCGACCTCGGTCGCGGCACCGGCCTTGATGACCGCCACACCGCCGGCGAGCTTCGCGAGGCGCTCCTGGAGCTTCTCGCGGTCGTAGTCGCTGTCGGTGTTCTCGATCTCGGCACGGATCTGCGCCACGCGGCCGGCGATGGCCTCGGGGTCGCCCGCGCCCTCGACGATCGTGGTCTCGTCCTTGGTGATGACGACCTTGCGGGCCTGACCGAGCAGGTCGAGGGTGACGTTCTCGAGCTTGAGGCCGACCTCCTCGGAGATGACCTGGCCGCCGGTGAGGATCGCGATGTCTTGCAGCTGCGCCTTACGACGGTCGCCGAAGCCGGGAGCCTTGACGGCGACCGACTTGAAGATGCCGCGGATCTTGTTCACGACGAGCGTGGCCAGAGCCTCGCCGTCGACGTCCTCGGCGATGATGAGCAGCTGCTTGCCGGTCTGGATGACCTTGTCGACGATGGGCAGCAGGTCCTTGATGTTCGAGACCTTCGAGTTCACGATCAGGATGTAGGGGTCTTCGAAGACCGCTTCCTGACGCTCGGGGTCGGTGACGAAGTAGGCCGACAGGTAACCCTTGTCGAAGCGCATGCCCTCGGTGAGCTCGAGCTCGGTGCCGAAGGTGTTCGACTCCTCGACGGTGACGACGCCTTCCTTGCCCACCTTGTCGATGGCCTCGGCGATGATCGCGCCGATCTCGGGGTCGGCGGCCGAGATGGAAGCGGTCGCGGCGATCTCTTCCTTGGTCTCGATCTCCTTGGCGTTCTTGATCAGCTCGGCCGAGACGGCGGCGACGGCCTTCTCGATGCCCTTCTTGAGCGAGATCGGGTCGGCGCCGGCGGCCACGTTGCGGAGGCCTTCCTTGACCAGGGCCTGAGCGAGCACGGTGGCGGTGGTGGTGCCGTCGCCCGCGACGTCGTCGGTCTTCTTGGCGACCTCCTTGACGAGCTCCGCACCGATCTTCTCGTACGGGTCGTCGAGCTCGATCTCCTTGGCGATGGAGACACCGTCGTTCGTGATGGTGGGGGCGCCCCACTTCTTCTCCAGCACGACGTTGCGGCCGCGCGGGCCGAGCGTCACCTTGACGGCGTCGGCGAGGGTGTTGAGGCCGCGCTCGAGGCCGCGGCGGGCCTCCTCATCGAAAGCAATGATCTTTGCCATGTGTGTTTCTCGTCCTCCCTGGACGTCTTCAAAGATTCCGTGGGTTAGCACTCAGAGTTCACGAGTGCTAAAGCAATACTGGCACTCGCAGGGTGGGAGTGCAAGTGAGCTCAGCCCGCGGGCGCGGTGGTCGGCGCGGTGACGGTGACGCTCCCCTGCTCCAGCGGCACGAGCTCCACCCAGGTGCTGCCCGGGGCGAGACGCACGGTGGCACCGAGATCGTCGACGAGACGGATGGGGGCGCCCTGAGCATCCTTCGTCCAGGTCGCGTGCACGGTCTTGCCGCCGCTCGACACCCAGGCTTCGCCCGAGGCGACCATGACCGCGCGCGGCACCTCGGCGTCGTAGTCGTAGACCTCGTCGACCCGCAGCGTCACCACGTTGCTGGCGGCGAGTTGCGCCCCCGCCGAATCGAGGTCGGGCGCGCCCTCCTGCGACCGGAGGAACACCGAAGCGGATGCGTCCCACGCCCAGCTGGGGTACCGGGCATCCGAGAACACCAGGTCGAGCGTGCCGGTCGGCGCGCCGTCGACCCCGGCGGTCGACGATGCGGCGTCGAAGGCGTAGGCGAACTGCTGGGGCGGTGGAGCGAGGTCGGCGTGCTCGGCCGCGAGCTCGGCGGCCTTCACCATCACGTCGTGCGGGCTGTCGCGGTCGTCGGCGCGGAAGAAGGTCGCCTCGGTGTCGCTCTGCCCGTGGATGGCGCTGTAGACCGGCGCCTGGCGCATCAGCTCGACGAACTGCTCCTGGCCGCCCGAGAACGCCACGATGCCGCCGAGCGGGGAGAGGATGTCGGGATCCATCGGCCGGATCGACCGCACGGGGCCGACCAGCTCCCGCAGGTCGGATTGGCCACACGGCGAAGTAGCGCTGAAGGCCGCCCTCGACCAGCTCCTCGAATACGAGGTCGGCGCGCTCGAGCCCGACCTGGGGGCGGGCATCCTCGTGGTTGTCGATCTTCGCCGCGAGCGCCGGACTCGTCAGGCTGCCCACCGGCACCAGAGTGCCGCGCAGTGGAGCGGGCTCGGTGGGCGGCGGCGTCTGGTAACCCGACGACGAGCCGGCGGTGGGCGTCACCACCGCGGCCGGTGGTGCCGCGGTCGGCGCCGTGCAGGCGGCGACCGCCGACATCGAGAGCGCGAGCGCCGCACCGGATGCGATGCGCAGCGCGCCTCGACGTCGGCTCTTCACGCCCACAGACTAACGCCGCGCGGCGTCAGCATCGGCGCACACCGTCGTGCGCCGCAGAACGGCCGAGGTGATCAGGCAAGCCGGACGGACTCGGCCTGAGGCCCCTTCGCGCCGGTGCCCACTTCGAAGACGACCTGCTGGCCCTCTTCGAGGACCTTGTAGCCTGCCATGTCGATGGCGGAGTAGTGGACGAAAACGTCCTGCCCACCGCCGTCGACCGTGATGAAGCCGTAGCCCTTTTCAGCGTTGAACCACTTCACGGTTCCATTCGCCATTGTTACTCCCGAGTGCTGTGTTTCTGCAGTGGTGACACAGTTGCCACGACCACTTCCAAATCCTAGGGGCGCGGATTCGGGCGAGAAAGGCTCGAGCGGCAAAATCGGCAGATCGTGACCGCAACTCAACACGACGGAAACACGCGCGTAATATTGCGGCCCGGATGCCCGGGTCAGTCGCCGGGCACTACTCGGTTCCGTCGGCCGGAGCCTCGGCCGGCGGCACCTCAGTCGTCCCGCCGTCGAGGCCGGGGCCGGCGTAGTCGGTGCCGAGCACCACGGTGAGGGCTGCACCCTGGAAGGTCGAGGACTGCTCGGTCGCGACCCCGCCCAGCAGTTGTGCGAGGCCGAGCGCCGCCGCCTCGTTCGCCGGGTCTTCGTAGTAGACGGTGGTGGTGGCGAAGTCGGTGGAGCTCGCGTTGGCCATGGTGCCCACGTTCCAGCCGGCCTCGGTCGCGGCCTGGCCGACCCGACCGGCGAGACCCACATTCTCGGTGCCGTTCAGCACCGTCACCGCGAGGGTGCCGTCGGTGACCGGCGTGATCGTCGGAGTGGGCGTCGGGGTCTCGGACGGCACCGCGGTGCCGCCTCCGCTTCCGCCGCCGCCGAACGCATCCGTGAACTGGATGTTGTTGTTGATCACCGCCAGGTAGGTCACGCCCCCGCCCACGAGCAGGGCGGTGGCGAGTGCCGCCCAGGCCACCACGATCCAGCCGCGGCCGCGCGCGCGTGGTCCGCGGTGCGCGCCGACGCGATCGGGGTGGGCGGGCATGCGGTCGAAGCTGTCCTCAGAGAAACGGGCCATGCGGAGGTGAAGTCCTAGTCGTCGCGCGACAGCAGTCGTGCGGAGCGCGCGGCCATTTCGCGCATCCCGCACCCGCTGAAGCCTCTGGATGAGCATCGGATCGTGTGCGAGAGCGGCCGGGGAGTCGATCAGCGCACCGAGAAGTTGATAGTACCGGGCCGAAGAGAGTCCGAACTCCTTGCGGATGGCCTGCTCCTTCGCCCCGGCGTGCTTCCACCACGCGCGTTCGAAGCTCAGGATGCGGGCGTCGCGGTCGCTCAGCGCGGCCGGGGCACCCGGCTGCTGCTCTTCGGCGGCGGCCATCCCACTCCTTCCTCTGCGCGCGTTTTCGCCATCATATGTGCGCACGCCTCAACGCCCGCCGATAGCGGCGGCGGGCCGCGCGATCGGCGCGGCGCGGCGCCCGGCGCGACTCAGTCGGCGCTGTCGTCGTTCCCGGGCCGGAACATCGAGACGTGCGGGATGCCCGCCTCGACGAACTCCTCACCGAACGCCACGAACCCGAACCGCGCGTACAGCGGTGCGATGTAGCTCTGCGCGTGCAACAGCATCGACTCGTCGCCGAACTGGTCGAGCACCTGGGCGATGAGCACCTGAGCGAGCCCCTGACCGCGGAACTCCGGATGCACGACCACGCGCCCGATCAGCCGGCGCGCGTCTTCGTGCTCGGGCTCCGCATCCGTCAGCACTCGCAGGTAGGCCACCGTCTGGTCGCCCTCCGCGATCCAGTAGTGGATGGTCTCGGGCTCGGCGTCGCGCCAGTCGAGCTCGGTCTCGTCGACCTTCTGCTCCACGAAGAAGACATCGGTGCGGAGCTTGAGAAAGGCGTAGAGCTCGGCCGTGCTGAGCTCGGCCCAGCGCTTCTGAACAGGGGAATGGGCATGCACCTGCCAGAGTTTACTGAAATGATTGATGGTCGACCCGCCCGAATCCGTTCCAGGGAGCAGCATGTCCTACGAGGTTGAGAAGTCCGACGACGCCTGGCGCGCCGAGCTGTCGAGCGAGGAGTACGCGGTGCTCCGGCAGGCGGCGACGGAGCGCCCGTGGACGGGCGAGCTCCTCGACGAGAACCGCGAGGGCGTCTACAAGTGCAAGGCCTGCGGGCAGGAGCTGTTCCGCAGCACCACGAAGTTCGACTCGCACTGCGGCTGGCCGAGCTTCTACGACCCCACCGGCTCCGACGCGGTGGAGCTCATCGAAGACCGCTCGCTCGGCATGGTGCGCACCGAGGTGCGCTGCTCGAACTGCGGCTCGCACCTCGGGCACCTCTTCGACGACGCCCCGCAGACCCCCACCGGCGACCGCTACTGCATGAACTCCATCTCGCTGAGCTTCGAGGCGGCCGAGTAACGGTGCCCGGCGTCAGAGCCGCGATGCTCGCCCGGCGGTCCTCGTCGAAGGTGACGGATGCGGCACCCACGCCCGCCGAGGTCGCCGACCTCGTCGAGGCGGCCGGTCAGCTCGCCGACCACAGCGGGCTGCGGCCGTGGCGGGTGATCGAGATCCGCGGCGAGGCGCGCGACATCCTCGGCGACGCGCTCGCGGCGGCCGACGGCGGGCGGGATGCCGAGAAGTTCCGCGGCAAGGCGCGCCGCGCGCCGCTCGTGCTCGCGGTGGTCGCGTCGTTCCGGCCGAGCCACAAGGTGCCGCGCTGGGAGCAGGAGGCGGTGGCCGCCGGCGTCGCGCACGGGCTGATGCTGCTGCTCGACGACGAGGGCTGGGGCGTCATCTGGCGCACCGGTGAACTCACCCGCACGAAGCCCGTGCGGGCGGCGCACCGGCTCGGCGAGCACGAGGAGCTGCTCGGCTGGCTCTACGTCGGGGGCCTGCCCGACCGGGGCAAGAAGGAGCGCCCGAAGGGCCGCATCCGCGTGGCGGAGCACCTCTCGTCGCTCTGACGCGCTGCCCACCCTCCGCCGCCGCACTCCTCCAGCCCCGCACGGGAACGACGGAGTTTCGG
>BADC01000843.1 GCA_000333435.1 Corynebacterium-like bacterium B27
GATGCTTCCGGCCACCTCCGCGATCCAGATCTTCTGCCACAGGCTGAGGATCGGCTGGGCGACCAGCTTGTCCAGCGCCCTCCGCGCCCTCTTCCGCGCCTGAGGTCCGTTAGCCCCGTACTCGATTATGTACGCGCTGATCTGAGGAGTGAGCGCCGGTTCGGAGGTGAGCAGGATCGAGAGGACTTTCAGGGGCCCACTCTCCCCGGCGCGACCCAGAATCGGCAGAGCACGCCCGAGTAGCGTCTCGGTGATGGCCGACTCGATCATCGACTGCTTGGCGTCGGATTCGTTCTCGGCCCTCCAGATCTCGTACGCCTTTTGTGCGGCGCGAGTCAGCGCCGGATCGTCCTCGACCTCATCATCCGGCGGCGACGCTGCCAGGGCGTCGTCTTCAGGGAGCGCTTGGGCATCGGTCGGAGCCAGACTCGGGGTCGTCTGGGACACCTCACTCTCGTCCGACTCCTCCTCGTAGTCACTCGTGTACAGCAAGCTCCAGTCCGTGGCGCCCTCGCTTCCGTCGAACAGCTGCCGTTCTGCGGAGACGAAGGCCGAGAGGGAAGCCTCGTAGTTGCGTCTCCGGTAGGTGACGGTCTTGGATTCGTTCAGCGTCAAGCCGAGTGAGCGCGCCTCCCGCGCGCAGGTCTCGATGGCCATCCGCGCGTCGGCTAACGACGGTGACGCGATGCGGAAGTCGTCAGAGTACGTGTTCACGTGGAAGCCGGCCCGGCGCATCCGGCGTCGTACGGGGTCGATGTAGGTGTCACCCAGGATGTCGCTGGAGCGGTGGATCTGGGGCAGCCCGACCCGGCGCCCCATCACCCGCCCCAGCAGGTCCATCACAGCGGCGATGGCTGGTGCTTCTCCGGTCTGGGCTTCGAGCTCGTCGGCCAACCGGTCATGATCGACGTACTCGTAGTACGACGCGATGTCGGTCTTGCTGATGTAGCGCACATCCGGCGCTTCCAGCGGCGCGCGCTTGAAGTCGTCGTGCGGAGTTCTGGTGACCAGGTGCGGGGGCAAGGACTCGGCAATCAGGTCGACCAATGCCCGGAAACAGCACCCGGTCTCGAAAGCTCATCTCGGTGATCGGCCGTTGTCCTCGCCGGTTCTTATCGACGAAGATCACGTCGGCGGTGTCTCCGAACCGGCCCTTCTGGTAGTCGGTCTGGAACTGCCCCTCGAGGTCGGCGGCCTGGCCGGCGAGGGCCGTACGATCGGGTCGCCGCGGCATGAGACGGCTGGCCATCGACAGTTCCCGCTCGATGGCGCCCTTCAGATCGAGTCGCTTGAGGAGTTGCGGCGAAATCGTCATGCGCTCATCCTCTCGCACGCGTGCACATCGCTCGCCGCAGTGTGAGAGGCCGGCACCTTCTACTCCGACCTGACGACCGACGGCGATTCTGGTGATCGGAGAGCCGCGGAAGGCGCGGGCGTCTCACCGGGCGTCGCGGATGCGCGCCCAGGCAGGAGGAACGACAGCAGCATCGCGACGCCGGTGATGCCGATCGCCCACCAGAACGCCTGCTGGAACGCGCCCACCGCATCCGCTGCGCCGCTCGCACCTGCCCCCGCTCCGCCCGCGGCGCCGGCCAGCACCACGGCGAGAACCGCCGTGCCGAACGCGCCGCCGAGCTGCTGCGAGAGCCGCGTGATGGTGCTCGCGTGCGGGATCTCCTGCTGCTCGAGCCCGACGAAGCCCACCGCCATGATGGGGATCATCACCGCGCCGAGCCCCATGCCGCGCACGACGAGCACGGCGCTGATCCACCAGAGGTTCGTGCTGGCGTCGGCGAAGGCGAACGGCACGGTCGCCACGAGCACGACCGCGAAGCCCAGGATGGCGACGCTGCGCGCGCCGATTCGGTCGGTGAGGCGCCCGGCCAGCGAGCGGCTGAGCAGCGAGCCGACGCCCTGGGGGATGAGCAGGAGCCCGGCGCCGAGGGCGTCGGTGCCGCGGAGTTCTTGGAACGAGAGCGGGAGGAGGAGCATCCCGCCGTAGAGGGCTGCGCCCATGAGGAACATGGCGCCCGAGGCCGCGGCGAGCGGGCGATGACGCAGCAGGCGGAGGTCGACCAGCGCGGCACGCTTCGTCCGGGTGGCCCACAGGGCGAACGCCACTAGCAGTGCCACGCCGGCACCGAGCGGCGCCCACACGTCGAAGCGCGCGAATCCGCCGGCGCTACCGGCGTTGCTGAGCCCGTAGAGCAGCCCGACGACGGCGGGGGAGAGCAGGGTGAGCCCGACCACGTCGAGCTTCGCGGTGCCGGTCGGGCCATCGGCGGGGATGAACTTCCAGGCCAGCACGAGCCCGACCGCCGCGAACGGCACGTTCACCCAGAACAGCCATGGCCAGGTGCCGGCGCCGAGGATGAGCCCGCCGATCACCGGGCCGAGAATGGGGCCGAGCGCGGTCGGAAGCGAGACGACCGCCATGGTGCGGCCGAGCGCCTGGCCGCGAGCGGCCTGCATCAGCAACGTGGTGAGCAGCGGCATCATCGCGCCGGCACCCACGCCTTGCACGACGCGGAACGCGATGAGGCTGCCGGCGTCCCAGGCCAGCGAGCACAGGATGCTGCCGACGAGGAAGACGATGAGTGCCGCCATCCACAATCGCCGGCCGCCGATGCGGTTCTGCAGCCAGCCCACCAGCGGCACGGTGACGCCCATCGCGAGCAAGTAGCCGGTGCTCACCCACTGGATGGTCTCGATGCTCGCGTTCAGGTCACCGGCCAGGGTGTGCAGGGCGACGCTCACGATGGTCGCGTCGAACAACGGTGCCATCGCGCCCACGACGAGGGCGATGGCGAGGCGGCGGAGGTTCTTGTCCATGATCACCTTAGATACTCGGTTGTGTCTTATTAGCAGCACTGTACGTCAGCGCGATAAGATACGCAAATGGATCTTGTGAAGACGCGCCGCCGCGGCGCCGAACTCGAGGAGGCGCTGCTCGATGCGGCGTGGGCCGAGCTCGAGGAGGTGGGTTACCCGGCGTTCAGCTACGACGGTGTCGCCGCGCGCGCCGGCACCTCGAAGCCGGTGCTCTACCGCCGCTGGCCGGCGAAGGTCGACCTCGTGCTGGCGGCGCTGCAGCACGGCGGACTGTTCGCCGGCCGGGAGACGCCCGACACCGGAACGTTGCGGGGCGACATCCTCGCCTCGCTCCGCGACTTCAATGCGGCCCGGTCGGGGTTCATGGCCGTGATCAGTGTGTACATGGCGAGCATCCACGCCGACACCGGCCTGTCGCCCGCCGACCTCCGTCAGCGCCTGCTCGAGGGCCGTACCGAGGTCGGCCGAGGGATGCTCGAACGCGCCGCCGCCCGCGGCGAGATCCCTCTGCGCGACTGGCCGCCGGGCATCACGACGCTCCCCTCGGACCTGGTGCGGCACGACCTCGTGATGACGCTGAAGCCCCTCCCCGATGCCCGCATCCTCGAGATCGTCGACGAGATCTGGCTCCCCCTGGTGCGCTGACCTGTCCCGCCAGAAACCTGGGCAAGCGCCAGTCTTAGCAAAGGCTAATGCATTATCCTTTGCNTAGATCGCGTCATGGTTGAGGAACCGACCTNGGGCGCGATCGCTATGAACATTGCC
>BADC01000842.1 GCA_000333435.1 Corynebacterium-like bacterium B27
AGCGCGAGTACCTGCACCAAGCACGAGTACCCGCGCCTGCACCAGCGCCTGACCCGCACCAGCACCGGCACCACGCAACCGAAACACCCATCCGCCGACCCACCCGCCGGCGATCACAGAATCGGAGATGCACGTATGTCAACCACTCGCTTCAGGCCCGCCTTGCTGGCCGCGTCAGCGGCCCTGGCCGCCGCCACTCTCGTTCTCGCCGGCTGCTCCGGCAGCGACGGCTCCGGTGACTCCGGCTCCGGCGGAGGCAGCGACGACCCCATCATCATCGGCGTCGCGCTAGCCCGCGAGGGGCACGATGAGTTCGGTGACCACGTCGATGAGGGCCTCCCTGACCTCGTCGACGGGTTCGATCGGGTTCGCGTCGACCGGAGTCGCCACGAGGATGTAGGCGGCACCGGCGAGCGCGATGCCGAGCCGTACGCGTTGCTGCGTCGTCGGCAGCTCGGACATGAAGGCTTCGCCGATGTGGTTCATGTAGCCGAGCGCCTCATCGATCAG
>BADC01000841.1 GCA_000333435.1 Corynebacterium-like bacterium B27
GCCTCCTGCGGGCTCCTCTCGGCGGCCGCCTCGAAACCGGCGTCGTCGGCACCTTCGGCGGGATGCCGTTCCCCTCCGTGACCGTGTTCATGGACGGCTTCGCCGACGGCGTGGCGAAGTACAACGAGGCGCACGGCGCGTCGGTGAAGGTCGTGGGCTGGGACAAGAAGGCGCAGGACGGGCTGTTCGTCGGCAACTTCGACGACCAGGTGCAGGCCAAGACGATCAGCGAGGGCCTGCTCGACCAGGGCGCCGACGTGATCATGCCCGTGGCCGGCTCGCTCTTCCTCGCCACGGTCGAGGCGATGAAGGACCGCGGGATCGACGGCGGCGTGCTCGGGGTGAACAACGACGCGTACGAGGCCTCACCCGAGAACGGCTCGTACTACCTCACCAGCGTGCTGAAGAACCTCACCACGGCGGCCGCGGAGGTCACCACCGCAGCGGGCGAGGGCGAGTTCGACAACACGCCGTACGTCGGCACGCTCGAGAACGACGGCGTGGGCATCGCGCCGCTGCACGACTGGGCCGACCGCATCGACCCGGCGGTCGTCACCGAGCTCGACCAGCTGAAGGCCGACATCATCAGCGGCGCGATCGTGGTCGACTCGCCCTCCTCGCCGAAGGCCTGAGCCGGCCGCAGGATGCGCGACCTCCGCACCCTCGGTGTCAGTCGGCGCCGAGGGTGCGGAGCCAGGCCGCGAGGATGCGCTCGAGCTCGGCCCGATCTCTGGCGGGCACCCCCGCGAGCAGCCGCTGCTCGTTGGTCATGTGCGCAGCGAACGCCTCGTCGATGAGCTCGCGCCCGCGCGGGGTGAGCGCCACCACCCGCCGGCGGCCGTCACCCTCGGCCGCGCGCCGCTCCACCAGGCCCGCCGCCACGAGGCGGTCGATGCGCTTGGTCATCGCCCCCGTGGTGACCATGGTGTGCTCAGCGAGCTCCCCCGGTGCCCGCTCGAACGGCGCCCCCGCGCGCCGGAGCGTGGCCAGCACGTCGAACTCGCCCTCGCCCAGCCCGAACTCGCGGTAGACCTCGACGAGCGATGCCGTCAGCTCCGCCGAGACCCGGTGCAGCCGCCCGATCACGCCCTGGGGCGACACGTCGAGGTCGGGGCGCTCGCGTCGCCATTCGGCCTGGATGCGCGCGACCCGGTCGTCCTGCTCCGTCATTCCCCCACTATAACTTCCATGGAAGCTATAGTGTCTTCCATGGAAGCAAAATGGCGGTGGCTGCTCGTGACGGCGATCGCGCCGGTCGCCTGGGGCTCGACCTACTTCGTGACCCGCCAGTTCCTGCCGCTCGAGCATCCGCTCTGGGGCGCGGTGCTGCGGGCGTTACCCGCGGGCATCCTGCTGCTCGCGGTGGCCCGCCGCCGGCCTCGGGGCTCGTGGTGGTGGAAGTCGCTCGTGCTCGGCGCGCTCAACGTGGGCGCCTTCTTCGTGCTCGTGTACGTCGCGTCGCAACTGCTGCCCTCGAGCGTGGCCTCGACCGTGATGGCGACCTCCGCGGGGGTGCTGCTGCTCCTCGCCTGGCCGGTGCTCGGTGAGCGACCGCACTGGCTCTCGGCGGTCGGTGCCGCGATCGGTTTCGCCGGGGTGTGCGTGATGCTGCTCGAGGGCACCGGCGCCGTGAACCTCTCGGGCGTGCTGGCCTCGGTCACGGCGATGTCGATGTCGTCGGTGGGGTTCATCCTCACCAAGAAGTGGGCGTCGGGGCAGCCGATCCTCGCGGTGACCTCCTGGCAGCTGATAGCGGGTGGCCTGCTCGTGCTGCCGTTCGCGGTGATCCTGGAGGGCGGCGTGCCTGCCCTCGATCCGCCCGCCGTCGTCGGCTTCGCCTACGTGACGGTGGTCGCGACGGCGCTCGCCTTCGCCGCCTGGTTCACCGGGTTGCGCCATCTCCCCGCCGGCACCGTCGGGCTCGTGGGTCTGCTCAACCCGGTCACCGGTGTGCTGCTCGGCACGCTCGTGGCGGGCGAGGTGTTCGGCCTGCCGCAGGCGCTCGGCACCGCCCTCGTGCTCGGCGGGGTGCTGCTCGGACAGCGCGGCGCCGGCCGCGCCCGCCCCGTCAGCCGATGATGGGCGTCGACGTGGCGTAGTGGAACCGCACCCGGGAGCCCAGCCAGACCGTGCGCGAGGTCTCGAGCAGTTCGCCGTCGGCGCGGCCGACCGACCAGTCGACGAACAGGGTCGACTCGGTACCGGCCTGCAGCAGCAGCGCCTCGACCGAGTTGACGGGGCGCACCTCGAGGAAGTGGTTCGCCTCGGTCACCTGGATGCCCGCCACCGCGAGCGTCTTCGACAGCGAGCCCTCCAGCAAGGTCTGGCCACGCAACGCGTCGGCGGCGCGGCCCACGAGCCACGAGTCGGTGACGCCGATCGGCTTGCCGTTCACGAGGTGGAGGCGCTTCAGGTGCAGCCGCTCGAGCTCGCGCTCCGCCGGCTCGATCTCGCGGCTGAGCTCGTACGGCTCCCCCTCGGGCGCGGCCTCCTGCAGGTGCAGCGACACCGCATCCTCACCCGCCGCACGAAAACGGTCGCGCCACGGGGTCATCAGCCCGAAGTCGTGCTGGATGAGGCGGGGGCGGTCGGCCACGAAGGTGCCGGTGCCCTGCCGGCGCTCGACGTACCCGTCTTCGGCCAGCGCCGAGAGCGCCTGCCGGATGGTGATTCGGCTGATGCCGTAGATGGCCGCCAGCTCGTTCTCGGTGGGCAGCTGCCCGCCGATCTCCATGCCCTGGTCGATCAGGGTGCGCAGATCGCGTTGCACCTGGGCCCACGCGGGCAGCGGCGACTTGCGGTCGACCCGGGTGGCCAGCGCGGCCAACGGATGCGTGTTCGTGTCGATGCTCATCGCGCCCCCTGTGGTTACAGATACATTTCGTGATTATAACAACATGACCACCGGGCGTGTCGATGATGCGTGCGGACCCGGCTGCGCGTGTCGTCGCAGCCGGGACGCGCTCAGCCGACGATCGGCTGTTCGTCGAGTTTGATGTGCCGGGCATCCATGTTGACGGCACCCCCGCGGAACGGTGGGCGGCCCCAGCGGGCGGCGGCCGCCTCGGCGAGCACCGTACCGACGACCGCGCCGGTGAGTTCGTGCAGCAGGCGGTCGCGGTCGCTCGCATCGACGGCGTCGCCGACGATGTCGACGGGGAGTACGGTCTGACCCGTGCTCTCCAGGGCTCGGGCGAGCCGTTCGTGGCGCGCGAGCCCGTGGGCACCGGTGAGCTGTACCGCGAGGTGGCTCTCGGGCCCGATGAAGTAGTCGACGTGCCCGCTCTCCTCGAGTGCGGCCGTGCGCACGGTGAGGCCCGTCGCCTCGATGAGTTTGAGCATCCAGAAGTCGGCGGCCCCGCGCAGGTCGGGCAGGGCCAGAATCGAGATGCCGGTCGGCGCATCGGCCGGGAGGGCGGCGACCGCGGCGTCGAGCGTCGACGCCTGGTCGCGCACGCGTGCGGCCAGGGCCGTGGTCGTGCCGGCCGTCTGCTCGCCACAGACCGCGGCCACGCCGAGCCCGAGCATCAGGTGCCCGGCGCACGGCACCACCTCGTCGACGACGAGCGTCGGCACGATCTGCACCTCGTCGGCGGCGTCGGCGAGCGGCGCGTCGGCGTTCGAGGTGATGGCCACGGTGCGGAGTCCGGCGTCGCGGGCCAGCCGGAGCGCGCGCACGGTGGCGCCGGAGGTGCCGGAGTGCGAGATGCCGACGACGGTCTCGGCGCCGGCGGGCATCCGCTCGAGGAAGGTGATATCGCCGGACGACATGGCGCGATGCCCGTACGCCTCGGCCAGCAGTGCGGAGGAGAGCGAGTCGCCGGAGCCGACGAAGACGGCCCGGCCGAGGCCGCCCCGCACGGCGGGGTCGACGTCGGCGGAGGCGGTGAGCGCGTCGACCAGGGCGTCGAGCGTGTTGCGGTGGTTCATGAGTGTTTCCTGTCGGTCGAGGGGAGCGGCGGATGCCGGAGTCTGAGGTCGTGGGAGGGTGGCCGGGTCAGGCGGAGGTCACGGTGACCTCCGGGAAGGGTTCGGCGAGCGGATGCGCGTGCTCGAGCGCGCGCCCGCCCACGTCGGAGAGGGCGATGCGGGCCACACTGGCGCCGAAGCGCGCCGCGGTGACGAGGTCGGCGCCCTGTGCGAGCGCGGCGACGATCGCCGCTGCGGAGGAGTCGCCGGCGCCGGTGGTCTCGCGCACGGCGACGGCGGGGTCGCGCATGGTCCAGGCCCCCTCGGCGCCGACCAGGTACATGCCCTCGCGGTCGAGGCGAGCGACGACGGCGACGCCGAGTTCATCGGCGATGCGCCGCGCGGCCGCCCGAGGTCGGAT
>BADC01000840.1 GCA_000333435.1 Corynebacterium-like bacterium B27
GTGATGAGGAGCTCGCCGAGCACGCCCACCACCCGGGAGAAGACGCTGCGCTTGGGCTTGCGCGGCCGTCGCAGCGGCGGTTCGGCGTCGACCGCGGCCGACGGGGTGGACTCGCTCATGACGACAATCCTAAGAGGCTCTGCCTGTGCTCGGCCCGCGAGAGAGTCG
>BADC01000839.1 GCA_000333435.1 Corynebacterium-like bacterium B27
CGAGACGGTCGGCGGCGGTCGCGACGCGGGCCGCCCCGCCAAGCTGTTCTCCTTCGAAGCCGGGGCCGGTCTCGTGGCGGGCATCGACGTCGGCGGTCACAACGTGCGGGTCATCCTCGCCGACCTCGGCGGCACCGTGCTCGCCGTCGACGAGTCGACGCTCGACCCCGCAGCGGGCGGGGCTGAAGCGCTCGACGCCATCTTCACCCTCCTCGACCGCCTGCACGACGATGTCGGCTCGGCGATCCCGTTGCGCGGAGTCGGCATCGGAGTGACGGGTCTCGTGGCCGCCGACGGCCGCGTCGCCCTGTCGTACGCCCTGCCGGCCTGGAACGCCGCCGACGTCGCGGGCCGGGTGGCCCACCGCTACGACTGCCGGGTGGCGCTCGAGAACGATGCGCGCATGGCCTCGATGGCCGAGCACCATCTCGGTGCCTCGAGCCTGGCCGACGACGTGGTCTACGTGCAGATCGGGCATCGCATCTCCACTTCGCTCCTGGTGGGCGGGCGGGTTCACCGCGGTCGCCACCACGCCTCCGGTGAGGCCGGTTACCTGCTGTTCGACCAGATCGCCACGGACGAGGCGAGCAACATCGTCTGGCGCACCGCAGCCACAGCCGAGGAGGTGGTGACTCGATCGCTGAAGGGCGACGCGGAGTCCACGGCCGAGTTGATGGAGTTCATCGACGCCCTCGCCCCGGGCATCGCAGCGCTCTCGCTCGTCGTCGACCCCGACCTCGTCGTCATCGGCGGCGGTCTCTCCCAGGCCGGCAGCGTCGTGATTCCGGCGCTGCAGAAAGCGGTCAACGAGCGCATCCGCGTGCCCGCGCTGCCCACCCTCGTGCAATCACGACTGGGCGCCGACGCGGTGGTCATCGGCGGCGTGATCCGTGCCTACGAGCTCTCCTCGGAGCCCGTGTTCGGCACGACGGAGGTCGAGCCGCCGCACATCAGTCTCGACGCCATCCTCCTCCCCACCTCCTTCTCCGCCACCCCTGCACCATCCGCCCCGAAAGGAATCACCGCATGAAGAAAGTCATCGCCGGCGCCGCCATGGCGGCCGCCGTCGCTCTCGCCCTCGCGGGCTGCTCGACCTCGTCGAGCGGCGGCACCGCGAGCACCGACCCGAAGGATGTCTCGGGCGAGATCACCTACGCCTTCTGGGATCCGAATCAACAGCCCGCGGTGGAGTCGATCATCGAGGCCTTCAACGAGGAATACCCCGATGTCACCGTCACCCCGGTGGTGACGCCCTTCGCCCAGTACTGGACCACCCTGCAGACGCAGGCCTCCTCGAACACCCTGCCCGACGTGTTCTGGATGAACATGCCCTACTTCAAGCTCTACGCCTCGAACGGCCAGCTCGCCCCCATCGACGACCTGGTGGAGTCGGGCGCGATCGATCCGTCGAAGTACCCCGAGAACCTCACCGACTTCTACTCCTACGACGGCCAGCAGTACGCCGTGCCGAAGGATGTCGACACCAACGCGATGTGGATCAACAAGGCCCTCTTCGAGCAGGCCGGCGTGCCGCTGCCGAGCGAGGACTGGACCTACGACGACTACCGTGCCACCGCGAAGGCCATCACGACCGCACTCGGCGGGCAGGGCGTCTACGGCACCGCCTTCTACCTCTTCGGGCAGCCGACGTTCTACAACTCGGTCTTCGCCGACGGCGGGTCGATCATCAACGAGGACGGTACGGCCTCCGGCTGGACCGACCCGGGCAGCGTCGAGGGCCTGCAGATCTGGGCCGACCTGGTGGCTGACGGATCGTCGCCCACCGTCGAGCAGCTCTCGGAGACCCTCGCCGACCAGTGGTTCGTGAACGGCAAGGCGGCGATGTTCCCGAGCATCGCCGGTGCGAGCGTCGCCCTCATCGGCTCGTCGCCGAACGCGGCCGACTACACCGCCTTCCCGCTGCCCCAGGGCACCCAGAAGGCCACGGTCGGCCACGCCCTGTCGAACGTGGTCAGCGCTCAGTCGAAGAACATGAACGCGGCGAAGGCGTTCCAGGCGTTCCTCGCCAGCCAGCAGGCGCAGGAGATCCAGTCCGAGAGCGGCGTGACCCTCTCTGCCTACGAGGGCACCTCCGATGCGTTCGTGGCGAGCTACCCGAACCTGGGGCTGCAGACCTTCGTCGACGCGATCGACTACGCCTTCCCCTACCCGGCGTCGACAAACACCGACGCCTGGTCCGCGGGGGAGCCGGCGATCTTCGCCCAGGTCGTCTCCGGAGCCATCACCGCCCAGGACGGCGCCGATCAGCTCGCTGCGGCAATGGATGCGGCGCTGGCGAAAGAATGACCGTCACCACGCTCAAGCGGCCGGCCGGGACTTCGGTCCCGGCCGCGCCGGCCGCGCCGGCCCGACGGCGGCGACGCCTGTCGTCGGGCTGGTGGCCGCTGCTGTTCGTCGGCCCGTTCCTGGTCGGCATCGCCGTGTTCTACCTCTTCCCCATCCTGCAGACCGCCTACTATTCGCTCACCAGCTGGGGTCCGTTCGGGGGTGTCACCTTCGTGGGACTCGAGAACTGGGCCACGCTCTTCACCGACGACGAGGTGCCGAAGGCCCTGCTGAACACAGTGGTCTACATCCTCATCGTGCTGCTCGGGGTGCCGATCGCCGTGTGGCTGTCGGCCCTCCTCAACCGGCCGCGGCTGCGCGGCAGCATGACCTACCGCACCATGTTCTTCCTGCCCTACCTGGCGATGCCGGTGGCGATCGCGCTGGTCTGGCGGCTCATGTTCAACGGCGACTTCGGTGTCATCAACGCGTTCCTCCGGCTCTTCGGCATCCAGGGCCCGTACTGGCTCTCCACGCCCGGGTACGCCCTGGTCGCGGTGGGTGTGGTCGGGCTGTGGATGTCGGTGGGCTTCAACATCATCATCCTGTCGGCGGGGCTCCGCGGCATCCCGCCGGAGCTCTACGAGGCGGCCGCCCTCGACGGGGCGAGCCGGCGCACCCAGTTCTGGCACGTCACGGTGCCCCTCCTGACCCCGTCGATCTTCTTCGTGCTCGTCATCAACGTGATCGCCGGGTTCCAGCTGTTCGACCTGCTCTACGCCATCATCGGGCGGTCGAACCCCGTGATCGACGACACGAAGTCGCTCGTCTACCTCTTCTACGACGAGTCGTTCATCCAGAACGACCGCGGCTACGGCGCGGTGATCGCGCTCGTCATCCTCGCGGTGGTGGCGATCGCCACGGCCATCCAGTTCCGGCTGCAGCGACGGTGGGTGAACTATGTCTGAGCGCCGCAACGGTTGGGCCCACGTGGTGCTGATCGTGGGGAGCCTCGTGATGCTCTTCCCGTTCGCCTGGCAGCTCATCACCTCGCTCTCCACGAACGCCGAGGTCACGTCGATCCCGATCACCATCTGGCCCTCGAGCCTGCATTTCGAGAACTATGCCACCGTGTTCGAGCGGCTGCCCTTCCTGTCCCAGTTCGCGATCTCGGTCGTCATCACCCTCATCCGTGTGCTCGGCCAGCTGCTGCTGGGCGCCATGGCGGGGTATGCGTTCGCACGGATGCGATTCCCGGGCCGGGACGCGATCTTCGCCGTGGTGCTCGCCATCCTGATGGTGCCGCCGCAGGTCTTCCTCATCTCGCAGTACCAGATCGTGCAGTCGCTCGGCTGGCTCGACACCGTGGCGGGCATCGTCGCACCGGGTATCTTCACCGCGTTCTCCGCTTTCTTGATGCGGCAGTTCTTCCTCGGGCTGCCCGAGGAGCTGGAGGAGGCCGCGCGACTGGACGGCGCGAATCCGTTCCAGGTGTTCTGGCGGGTGATGCTGCCGCTGGCTCGGCCCGGGCTCTCCGCGCTCGCCGTGATCGGCGTGCTCGCCTCCTGGAACGACCTGCTCTGGCCCTTGGTCGTCGCCACGAAGCCGGGACAGCAACCGCTCTCGGTGGGTCTCGCGACCCTGCAGGGTCAGTACGTGACGGACTACCCGGTGCTCATGGCCGCCGCGCTGCTGGCCTGCGCGCCGATTCTCATCGTCTTCTTGATCATGCAGCGCCGGGTCATCGACGGCCTGGCCTTCTCCGGCATGAAGTGACACCCTTCCTCGAACCCAACGACACGAAAGCACCTCACATGTACCCCATCACAGTCGGCCTCATCGGGGCCGGCGGCATCAGCCACGCCCACGCACCGTCGTGGCTCTCCCTCGGCGCCGAGGTGATCGTCTGGTCCGACTTCGGGGCCGAGGGCCTCGCCGAGCGCTACGGACTGACCGTCGCGGGCTCGCTCGAGGAGCTCCTCGAACGGAGCGATCTGGTCGATATCTGCACGCCGACTCCCACCCACGCCGAGTACGCCCTGCGGGCCATCGCCGCGGGCCTCGACGTGGTCTGCGAGAAGCCGCTCGCGCGAACCGTCGCCGACGCGGTCGAGGTGGCGCAGGCGGCGCGCGCGGCGGGGGTGCAGCTGTTCCCCGGTCACGTCGTACGCTACTTCCCCGAGTACGAGACGGTTCGGGCCGCGATCGAGGCCGGGCGCATCGGCGACCCGGCGATCCTCCGCTTCAGCCGGGTAGGGCAGGCGCCGGCCAGTGACTGGTTCTTCGACGAGAGGCTGTCGGGCGGGGTCATCCTCGATCAGATGCTGCACGACATCGACCAGGCGCGTTGGCTGGCCGGCGAGGTCGTCGCCGTGGCGGCGACGCAGAACCCGCCACCGGTCGGAGGCATCGTGCCCCGCACCGTGATCGCGCACGTCGTGCTCACCCACCGCTCGGGCGCGAACTCGCTCGTGCAGGGCGTGTGGGGGCCGCCCGGCACCCGCTTCGCCACCTCGTTCGACGTCGCCGGCTCGCGCGGCCGCCTGCAGTACGACTCGGTGCGGCGCATCGAGGTGGAGGCCGATCTGCCGGGGGGCGCGGCGAAGGGTTCTTACCTGCCGGGCCTGTCAGGCGGCAATCCCTACGCCGCCGAGCTGCGCGACTTCGCTGCGGCGTCGGCCGGTGGTGCGGCGCCGCGGGTGAGGGCGGCCGACGGCGTCGTGGCAGTCGCCCTCGCGGAGGCGGCGCTGAAGGCGCTGCACTCCGGCGAGACCGTCACGTTTGACGAGCCCGCCGTGCTCGAGCTGATCGGAGCCGACCGATGAAGATCGCCGTGATGTCATTCGCCCACGTGCACGCCTGGTCGTATCTCTCCCACCTCCTGCAGGCCGACGGGGTCGAGGTCCTCGCCAGTGACCCCGGCGGCGTCGCCGCCGACGGTGAGCTGCCGCGGGGCGCCGAGTTCGCCGCCCTGCTCGGCGCCCCCTACGTCGACAGCTACGACGAGCTG
>BADC01000838.1 GCA_000333435.1 Corynebacterium-like bacterium B27
GATCTGCGGATCGCCCGGCCGACGGCCTGGTGCTGGTCGCTCGTCACCCACACCGTGGCGTCGTCGAGCTCCACCTTCTGGGCCGTGTACCCGGTCGACGCCACGGCCACCACCGCGACGAGCGCCGCGATGACGGTGCCGCTCGTGACAGTTGCAAGAAGGGACTTGTGCGACGCGGCCCAGGCAGCGACGCCGGAGCGGCTGATCATTCCAGCGCTGCGCACTTCTCAGAGCTGGCGGCACCCGACTTGCCGGCGCGCACGACGGCGACCGACACGCACACGGGTGCGTCGTCGGTGGGGACGGTGGCGAACTCGGTGCTGCGCTGCACCGAACTCTGCCCGGAGGCGGTGGTGACCCGATAGCTGTCGCCCGCCTGCAGGCCCGGGTCGGCCCAGGAGAAGAGGATGCGGCCCGCGCTCGCGGTCGCGGTGATCTCGCCGACCCGCGGGATCGACTGCGCGCCGCCCTGCTGCGCGAGGGCGATGCCGCCGGCCGCGAGCCCGGCGGCGGCGAGCACGGAGGCGCCCACGATCAGCCCGGTGCGGAGCGCCTGCGGGCGGCCGCCGACGCTGCCGCGCGACGCCGTGCCCGGCCGGAGCGCCGAGTCCCCGCTGTCGCCCCACGAGGGTCGCGAACCGTGCCGCTCGGTGGCGGCGGTCGCCGCGGCGCCCGAGCCCGTGCTCCCCGAACCGCGCGGACCGCTGCCGGTGCCGCGGGCCGAGCCCGCGCTCGGGCGCCGCCGCCGCCCGGTCGTGGTAGCGGGCCGCGCCGGGCCGCCGCCACCGGCGACGTGCAGCACGGTGCGATCGTCGGTGTCGCGGCCGTAGTCGGTCGCCCACTCCGCCATCGCGATCTCCGCCGGGGTCTGGGCGAGGCCGAGCTCGGTCTCCACGGCCTGCAGTTCGCGGAGCAGCTCCAGCACCGAGGCGGGCCGCTGCGCCGGGTCTTTCGCCAGCCCGCGGGCGAGGATGCGCTCGAGCGTCGCCGGCACATCGGTGCGACCGATCGGCGGCAACTTCGCCTTCGCGATGCGGCGCGCCAGTTCGCCCGGCGCCGACCCGCCCCCGGGTTGCTCGAACGGAGACCGGCCGGCCAGCAGGGAGTAGAGCGTCGCCGACAGCGCCCACACCTCGGAGGCCACGGTGCCGTTCGTGGTCTCGGCGATCACCTCCGGCGCCGACCATGGGATCGACAGGCCCACCGCGTCGACCGCCGCGTTGCCGCGAGTGGAGGCCGAGATGCCGAAGTCCGAGAGCACGGGCGCGCCGTACGCCGTGAGCAGGATGTTCGACGGCTTGACGTCGCGATGCAGGATGCCCTGCTCGTGCGCGGTGTGCAGCGCCCCGGCGATCTTCACGCCGATGCGCAGCACCTCGGCCACCGGCACCGGTTCGCTGCGGTAGCGCTGGCCGAGTGACGACGAGCAGAGCTCCATCACCAGGTAGGGCCGCCCGTCGGAGGAGACACCGGCTTCGTAGACCGTGAGGATCGACGGATGCGCGCTCAACTTCGCCATCAGGTCGGCCTCGACCTGGAACATCCGCCGCACCTGCTCGTTCACGACCTCGGGCAGCATCACCTTCACCGCCACCTGCCGGCGCGGCATGTTCTGCTCGAACAGGAAGACGTCGGCGAAACCGCCCGAACCGAGCACCCGCACCGGGCTGAAACCCGGCAGGGGCGGAGGCGGGGAAGGCAGACGCCGAGCCATCGAAACCTCAGTTCCGCCCGGAGCCCCGGCGGGCGCCGTGCGACTCGACCGGTTCGTCGATCGACTCGTCGGCCTCGACGTCGACCACCACGACCGTCACGTTGTCGCGGCCGCCGTTGGCCAGAGCCGCGGTCACCAGCTCGCCGGCGGCGCGCTCCGCCTTGGCGGTGGTGGAGAGGTAGTGACGGATTTCGAAGTCGGTGAGCTCTTTGGGGAGACCGTCGGAACAGATGAGGATGCGCTGACCCGCCCCGAGGGGCATGGTCGAGTAGTCGGGCACCGGCTTCTCGTGGAAGCCCACCGCGCGCGTGAAGACGTTCCTGTCGGGGTGGTGTTCGGCCTGCTCGCGGGTGATGAGACCGGCGTCGATCAGCTCNTGCAACACCGAGTGGTCGACCGTGAGCTGGCGCAGCTCGCCGTCGGCGAAGAGGTAGACGCGCGAGTCGCCGATGTTGAACACCATCCACGCCAGGTCGTCGTCGACCTCGGCGAGCGCGACGCCGGTGACGGTGGTGCCGGTGCCGAGCACCGACTCGTCGCCGACCCGATCGATGTCGGTGAGCGCGCGGGCGAGAGCACTCTCGATGGCCGCGGCGTCGGTGACGGGCTCGGCGATCTCGCCCAGCCGGTCGACGACCGCCGCACTGGCGACGTCACCCGCGGAGTGCCCGCCCATGCCATCGGCGACCGCGAACACGGGCACCTCGGCGATCGCGCTGTCTTCATTGGCGGCGCGTTTGTTGCCCTTGTCGCTGAGCTGCGCCCACGACAGAGTGACCCGGCGCGGATGGGCGCCGGCCCGGGTCACGCTCACACGCGCGCTCGTACGACCGATCTGGGTCACTGATCTCTCCTGACAGCTTTCCGGGAATCCTAAACGGTGATCCCGGTGTTTCCCCGGTCTCGCGGCGAGATGTGGATAACGTTTCCGTCCCCGATTTCGACCCTAGCCGAACCCGCTGTGACGACCGAATCCCCCTGGCGCAGTCGCACCGCCGGGCGGCCCGGCAGGAGGACCGTGGTGCCGTTGGTCGAGCGCAGATCGGTGACGACCACGGCGCGCCCGCTGAGGGCGATCTCGACGTGGTTCGCCGAGACCTCGTGAGCCGGCGAATCGACCGCGATCAGCGCCTGCGCGGGAGGGCGGGACAGGGTCTGCCCGAGCGGGTCGGCGGCGCGGCGCTGCTGCGGGCGCCGGCCGATCACCACGGCACCCGTGAGCTCGAAGGCGGGCCCGTCACCGACTCGCACGTCGTAGCCGGTGGCATCGTCGGTGACGGTGACCGCGTCGCCGGCGGTATCTGCGTCGGCCGCGGTGTCTGCGTCGCCGGCCGGGTCCGCGTCGCCGGCCGGGTCCGCGTCGCCGGCGGTGTCCGCGTCGGCCGCGGTTTCTGCGTCGCCCACGGTGTCCGTGTCGCCGGCGGTGACCGCGTCCCCCAGGGTGTCCGCGTCGCGAGCGGTGTCCGCGCCGGCCAGCGGCTGCGGACCGGCCACGGGCACGCCGTCGAGCGGCGTCCGCCGGCGGATCACGGTGTCGTCGTCGTCCGCCGTGCTCGAGTCGACGGTGTCGCGAGGATCACTCTCGTCCACGAACGACTGCGCCGTGCCGGCCCAGATCACCCGGGCGGCGTGGGCGATGCCGTGGTCGAGCCGGCGTGCATCCGCGGGCAGTCGCAGCTGCGACTCGGGCACCGGTGGCAGGTCGCCCGTCGAGACGCCGACCACCGACGCGAACTCGGCGAGCGCCCAGGGCTGCACACCGCCCGAGCCGAAGCGGCGCGAACCGCCTTCCGACAGCAGGTCGACGGCCGCCCGGCCGCGGGCGACGACCGTCGCCGTCCAGGCGCTCGGCGGCCGCGCGGGTGCGCCCGGCTCTCCCTCACCCGGCGCTCCGTCGCCCGGCTCTGCGTCGCCCGGCTCCGCGTCGTCAGAACTCCCGTCGGCCGGCTCGAAACGCACGACCGTGAAGGACGCCTCGGCCGCGGCGCCGCGGATGGGGATGCCCGACACCACGCTTTCGAGTGAGGCCGCCTGGTCGGTGACCGCCGCCCAGATCGCCTCGATGACCTGGTCGGGCAGACCCGCCGAGACGGTGACGAGCGTCGGCCACGCCGCCACGACCGTCCACGCGTCTTCGGCGGGAACGAAGCGGAGACTCCCCATGACGCCACGGTACTACCGGCAGTCGACAGCACGGACCCGAGTCGCGCAACGAACTCGGCACACAGTGGGCACGAGTGTCGATTTCAGCACTCCACTGGCCCTTCTGCTACGGATTCCCTTGCCGGAGCAGCCGGAACCTGACAGTATCGAATCATGGGCAGCAAGCCACGCAGCACACAGCTCGATGACACCTCGAAGGCGATCATCGAGCAGCTGCAGGACGACGGGCGCCGTTCCTACGCCGAGATCGGCAAGGCGGTCGGGCTCAGCGAGGCGGCCGTGCGTCAGCGCGTGCAGAAGCTGACGGATTCGGGCGTGATGCAGATCGTGGCCGTGACCGACCCCCTGCAACTCGGCTTCTACCGGCAGGCCATGATCGGCCTGAAAGTGTCGGGAGACACCCGGAAGGTCGCCGACGCGCTCGCCCAGATGCCGGCGGTCGACTACGTGGTGCTCACCGCGGGCACCTTCGACATCCTGGCCGAAGTCGTCTGCGAAGACGACGACGACCTCATCGCTTTGTTGAACTCCGAGATCCGGCAGCTCGACGGCGTGCAGTCCACTGAAACATTCGTCTATCTGAAGCTGCACAAGCAGCTCTACAACTGGGGCACACGATGACTACCACCGAACAACCCGTCTCCTCCGCCGCGGCACGCGCTTCGCGCACCGATGCCGAGCTGCAACGGATGGCGAAAGACCACCTGTGGATGCACTTCGCCCGCCAGTCGGTACTCGAGTCGGGCGCCGGGGTGCCGATCATCGTCAAGGGCGAGGGGCACCACGTCTGGGACTCGACCGGCAAGAAGTACATCGACGGGCTTGCGGGCCTGTTCACCGTCAACGCCGGGCACGGGCGACGGCGGCTCGCCGAGGTTGCGGCGAAGCAGGCCGAGGAGCTCGCGTTCTTCCCGATCTGGTCGTACGCGCATCCGTCGGCCATCGAGCTGGCCGACCGCCTCGCGCACCTCGCCCCCGGATCGCTCAACCGGGTGTTCTTCTCCACCGGCGGCGGCGAGGCCGTCGAGACCGCGTTCAAGCTCGCCAAGTACTACTGGAAGCTGCAGGGGCGGCCCACGAAGCACAAGGTCATCTCGCGCGCGGTGGCCTACCACGGCACGCCGCAAGGGGCGCTGGCGATCACCGGCATCCCCGCCATGAAGGAGATGTTCGAGCCGGTCACGCCGGGCGGTTTCCGGGTGCCGAACACCAACTACTACCGTGCGCACGAGATGGGCTTCGAGGGCACCGAGGAGGCTTTCGGTCTCTGGGCGGCGAACCGGATCGAGGAGATGATCCAGTTCGAGGGGCCCGAGACCGTGGCCGCGATCTTCCTCGAGCCGGTGCAGAACTCGGGTGGCTGCTTCCCGCCGCCGCCCGGCTACTTCCAGCGAGTGCGCGAGATCTGCGACAAGTACGACGTGCTCCTCGTCAGCGACGAGGTGATCTGCGCGTTCGGTCGCATCGGCAACTACTTCGCCTGCGACAGCTACGGCTTCGAGCCCGACATGATCACCTGCGCGAAGGCGATGACGAGCGGCTACTCGCCCATCGGCGCGACGATCGTGAGCGACAAGGTGTACGAGCCGTTCAAGTACGGCCAGACCGCGTTCTACCACGGGTACACCTTCGGCGGCCATCCGGTCTCGGCCGCGGTCGCGTTGGAGAACCTCGACATCTTCGAGGAGGAGGGTCTCAATGAGCGCGTGCGTGAGAACTCCCCGATCTTCCGGCAGACGCTCGAGAAGCTCCTCGACCTCCCCATCGTGGGTGACGTGCGCGGCGACGGGTACTTCTTCGGCATCGAACTCGTGAAGGACAAGGCGACGCGGGAGACCTTCGACGACGACGAGTCGGAGCGCCTGCTGCGCGGCTTCCTCTCGAAGGCGCTCTTCGACGCCGGTCTGTACTGCCGCGCCGACGACCGGGGAGACCCCGTCATCCAGCTCTCGCCGCCGCTCACCATCGGGCCCAGCGAGTTCGACGAGATCGAGCAGATCCTGCGGAGCGTCCTCACCGAAGCGTGGTCGCGACTGTAGCCGCGCGCCTCATGCGCGACTACCGCGACGTATCGTTCTGGTTCGATTCCCTGGCCGAATCCGGCCAGGACGAGTTCACCCCCCGCCCGCCGCTCTCGGGCGACCTCTCGACCGGGGTCTGCATCGTTGGCGGCGGACTCACCGGGTTGTGGACGGCGTACTACCTGAAGAAGGCCGACCCCACGCTCTCGATCACCGTGGTCGAGAAGGAGGTCGTGGGCTTCGGCGCATCGGGCCGTAACGGCGGCTGGTGTTCTGCGCTGTTTCCCCGGTCGACCGCAGCGCTCCGCCGCAGCTACGGCGACGACGCGGCCCGCGCCATGCGGCAGGCGATGATCGACACCGTCGACGAGGTGGGCCGCGTGGTCGAGACGGAGGGGGTGGATTGCGACTACCGCAAAGGCGGAACGATCGTCTTCGCGCGTGACACCGTGCAACGCGCTGCCGCCGTGGCCGATGTCGACGCCGCCCGCGATTTCGGCGTCGACCGGCTGGAGCTCGTGACCGCCGGCTCGGTCGACGACCCGCGAGCGCGGTCGTTGCGCGCCAGCTCGTCGCTCGCCGCGACCTTCGACCCCGCCTGTGCACGGGTGCATCCTGGAAAGCTCGTGCGGGCACTCGCACAGGTGGTGGAAGCCCTGGGCGTGCGGATCGCCGAGAAGACCGAGATCGTGGAATGGGCACCACGACGTGCGCTCTACAGCGGCCGAGGCGGAGAGGGCCTCATCTCGTGCGACGCTCTCGTCATCGCCACCGAGGCCTACGGGGCGCATCTGCCGGGCGTGGGCCGACGGATCATGCCGCTCTACTCCCTCATGATCGCCACCGAGCCGCTGTCTGCGGACGTGTGGGACGAGATCGGCATCGAGCACGGGATGACGTTCAGCGACTACCGTCACCTGCTCGTCTACGGTCAGCGCACCGCCGACGACCGCTTCGCCTTCGGTGGGCGCGGGGCGCGCTATCACTGGGGCAGCTCCATCCAACCCGGCCACGATCGGGTGCAGCGGGTCTTCGACCATCTCGAACGCACCCTCGGTGACCTCTTCCCGGCCGCCCGGGGTGCGCGTGTGACCCACCGCTGGGGCGGCCCGCTCGGGGTGCCGCGGGACTGGCACGCCACCGCCAGCTTCAACCCGCGCACCGGCGTCGCGTTCGCGGGTGGCTACGTGGGCGATGGCCTGAGCACCACCAACCTCGCCGGGCGCACCCTCGCCGACCTGATCGGCGGCCACTCGACCGAGCTCACCGCGCTGCCGTGGGTGAACCACCTCTCGCCCAAGTGGGAGCCGGAGCCGTTGCGCTTCGTCGGTGCCAATCTCGGCCTCGTCGGCACCGGCGCGGCCGACCTCGAGGAATCGATCACCGGTCGCCGGTCGCTGGCCGCCCGCCTGCTCGGCCCGCTCACCGGCCACTGACTCACGAAGCCGCCGCGAGGCAGCCCGGCCCGGCCCGGTCCTCCGGGGCGCGACGCGCCTGAGCCCGGCACTCACAGCCACTCTGGCACGAAGCCGTGGCGGATCGCGGCGCGCAGGAGCCGAGCGAGCCGGTAGTCGGAGTCGATCCGGCGGCAGGCTTCCAGGTACGCGGCGGCAACCGACCCGCGGCCGCGCGCCCACTCCAGCCAGCCCAGCATCGTCAGTGCCGGGGCCGCCAGCGAGTCGGGGCCACACGACACCAGGTGCCGCAGCAGATCGACGGCGCCCCGGATCGCGTCGGCGTCGGGAGCCTTCGTGCCCATACCGAGGAAGGTGTCGTACACCGCGCCCGACCCGATGGTCGCCTCCCCCGGTTCGGTCGCCTCGTGCAGCGCGACCATTCCGGCATCCACGCCCCAGGCCAGCGTCATCAGAACACAATCCCGCACGACGCGATGCCGCAGCGACCACAACAAGGCGACGGCGACCCCGTCGCTCGGAAGAGCGCTGGGTCGGGCGCCACCGGGCGCACCGGCGCCTCGGCACACGGCGGCGAGCACCGCATTCCAGTGCAGCAGCAGCTCGGCGACATCATGTGGTTCGCGCTCGCCCCCACTCAATCCGGGAACCCGGGTCAGCATCGAGAGGGCAGCCATCGCCCGCTCGCGGCGTCGTGCCGGGACGCGCGTGACAGGCACGTACTCGCCACGGTGCGGGTCGGAGCCGGCCGACCGGCGCCGAGGCGAGCTGGGCGATTCGGCCGACTTCGCGCCCGGGAGGGCCGACCAGCTCAGCTCGACCGGCAATCCGCCGGCCAGCACGAACGGGTCGCTGTGTGGTCGACCGGCCCGCGGGGACGGTGCGCCAGGCGACCGGCCGGCCAGTGCAGGCAGGTCGAGCGATGGCTGTGCCCAGTGGTCGGCCACCACGAGCAGGAGGCGGAGCACCTCGAAGCCCGCGGCACCGAGGCGTTGCAGGGCGGCGTGGAGCAATGGAGCGCTGCGGCTCAGGATGGTCGCGCGGGTGTCATCCGCTCGCCCGTAGACGACGAGCTCCGCAGACGTCGCCCCCGTGACGCGGGCGAGCAGCCCGGTCAGCGCGCGGGCGAACTCCTGCGGGTCTGGCGGCGCATCCGTCGGCAGGTCGACTCGGAGTGCCGCGGGCGGTCGTCGTCGCCGTCGCACGTACAGCGCGAGACTCGCCTGCGGCCGGAACCCCAGCAGGGATTCGATCTCGAGCAGGGTCGCCGTGGGAGCCGCGCCGGGCGAGACGGCCGACGTGGGAAAGAGCGGGACGGAGGTTGAGGTCATGCGCCCAGTGTCGCGGCGTGCGACCGCCCGCAGGCGGCGAGCGGCCGATCTGTGGACAACGGGCCGAGCATCCGGGTTGTGGACAACGGCCGTCACACCTCAGACACAGAGAACGCCGCCGGGCGGGAACCTGTCCCGCCCGGCGGCGTCGGCAATGCCGCGGCTGCCTTACGGCTGCAGCACCGCCTGAACCTCGATGGTGATGGTGACCTTGTCGCCGACGAGCACGCCGCCGGTCTCGAGGGCGGCGTTCCAGTTCACGCCGAAGTCGTTGCGGTCGACCTCGGTCTTCGCACTGAAGCCGGCCTTGTAGTTGCCGTACGGGTCGGTGCCGAAGCCGCCGAACTCGAAGTCGAAGGTGACGGGCTTGGTGACGCCCTTGATGGTGAGATCGCCGTCGACCTTGTAGTCGCCGCCCACCTGGCGCACGCCGGTGGAGACGAAAGTGAGCTGCGGGTGGGTGGGGGCGTCGAAGAAGTCGTTGGTGCGGAGGTGGCCGTCACGGTTCTCGTCGTTCGTGTTGACGGAGGCGACCTCGGCGGTGGCGCTGACCGTGGTGTCGAGCGGGTTCGGGGCGGTGACGAAGGTGGCGTCGAACTTCTCGAACTTGCCGCGCACCTTGCTGATGAGCATGTGGCGAACGCTGAAGCCCACCTCGCTGTGCGAAGGGTCAACGGTCCAGGTGCCGACCTTGTAGCCGGGGATCTCGATGGTGTCAGTCATGGATGTTCTCTCTTCGTGGATCGGTGTCGTCGAGCGCGAAGGGTGGCCCGCATCGATACAAATGCATGGACTCGGCGGATTATTCCCGACTCGTTCGACCCGGCAGAACAATCAGCGGAGGATCTCCACCATCAGCACCCAGGCGTTGAGGATCGAGACGCAGAAGATCAGCACGAAACCGGCGGCCACGAACAGGAGACCAGCGGGCGCGCCCGCGGCGACGAGGACTCCGCCGACGAGCACGGGGAGCAACTGGCCGATGCCGAGGATGCTCTCGAGAACCTTCGAGGCCTGCGATCCACCGGCGTCGGCCGTGAACATCCGCCGCACGGCCACCGCCTGGAGACCGAGGCCACCCACCGCGAACAGGACGAGCTCGAGACCGAGGGCGATCGCGAGCTGATCGGGCACCAGGATCACCACCGACGAGACCACGATCACGACCACCGAACCGATGGTCGCGCCCGACCGGGCCGGCAGTGCCGCGCCCGCGATGATCTCCTTAATGTTCACCGACATCGCCACGATGATGAGGCCGGCCAGCGCCCCGGCCGCACCCGCCGAGGCCACGGCGAAATCGTGCCAACCCTCGACGGCGATGATGTCCATGCCGCGATCGTAGCGGGCCGGGTGCGAGACGCGCGGGGCGATTCATGTCTTCTTTCACTCCCGTCACATACTCTGGAGGCCATGTGGAAGCCGCCGGCCCGGGTCGTGGCAGTCGTCGTCGCCCTCGTGGCGCTCGTCGCGACGCCCGCCGTCACCGCGAACGCGAGCCCGTCGCCGGTCGGCGCGGCGCACGCCGGCGTCCTGACCGTCGATGACAACCTCCCCACGTGGGACGAGGTCAACGCCGCGAAGGCGAACGAGCAGACCAAGCAGGACGAGGTGAACAAGATCACCGCCTACGTCGCCAACCTGCAGACCCGGGTCAACGACCTGCAGCAGCAGGCCTTCGCGCGTGGGCAGGAGTATCTGCAGGCCTCCTACGACCTCCAAGCCGCGACCACGTATGCCGACGCCCTCGACGGGCAGGCAACGGCAGCCACGCAGAAGGCGAGCGAGGCGAAGACACAGGCGGGCCTGATCGCGGCGCAGCTGTACCGCGCTGGTGGCGACTCCAACCTGAACCTCGTCCTCAACCAGAGCGACGCGGACTCCCTGCTCTACCAGCTGGGTACGATGGCGAAGCTGACCGAGCAGACCGCGGGCATCCGGGATGCCGCCGTCGCCGCACAGAACACCGCCGATGCACTCACCAAGCAAGCGGATGTCGCCAAGGCAGACCGCGAGCGACTCGCCCAAGAAGCGAACGACCGGCTCCTTGCGGCGCAGCAGGCGCAGGACCAGGCGACGGCCGAACTCACCCAGCAACAGAGCGTGCAAGGGCAACTCGACGCGCAACTCGCTTCGTTGAAAGGCACCACCGCCGAGCTCGAAGCAGGCGCCCGGAAGCGCGACGAGCAGATCGCCGCCGATCGGGCCGCCGCTGCGGCTGCCGCGCTGGAGAGCGGCGACCCCGGCAGTGCGTGGGTGCCGGGCGACGGTTCGATCATGTCACCCGCCGAGGCGCAGGCGTACGCCGCGAGCATCATGGGCTCGTACGGCTGGGGCGACGCGCAGTTCAACTGCCTGGTGCGCCTGTGGATCGGCGAATCCGGCTGGCGCGCCAACGCGCTCAACGAGTCGAGCGGCGCCTACGGCATCCCGCAGTCCCTGCCCGCCAACAAGATGGCGTCGGTGGCCGACGACTACCTCACGAACGCGGCCACCCAGATCATCTGGGGCATGAACTACATCGCCGGCCGCTACGGCAACCCCTGCGAGGCGCTCTCGCAGTGGACGGCCCGCAACCCGCACTGGTACTAGCCGGCGCTCACACCGTGCCGAACCACCGGGTCAAGGCCGCTTCGAGCTCGGTCTGATCGGTTCCCGCCCACACCACGTGACCGTCGGGGCGCAGCAGCACGGCCGCTTCGTCGAGTTCGGCACTCACGTCGACGACGAGATCGACGCGATCCGCCCGGCCCTTCACCGTGAGGGCGCCCGTCTGGTCGAGGAGGAGGCCGCGGCCGGCATGCATCCGCTCGTAGAGACGACCCGCCGAGAGACGGATGTCGCGCAGCCGCCGCCCGAGCAGCTCCGGCCCGTCGGGAAGCCCGACGTCGTAGCGGATGGCGGTGCCGGCGATCCGCTCGGCCAGAAAGCGGTTCACGTCGTCGAACGCGACGAGTTCGGTCAGCAATCGGCGCACGGCCTGCGCCCCGGGTTCCGGTGAGATGAGCACACTCTGCGCCCGCGTGATCGTGAGCACCTCCTCGGCGACGGGATGGCGCTCGGTGAAGTAGCTGTCGAGGAGCGAGGGTGGGGCCCAGCCGGCGATCTCGGCGGCGAGCTTCCAGCCCAGGTTGAACGCGTCCTGGATGCCGAGGTTCAGTCCCTGGCCTCCGAGCGGCGGATGCACGTGCGCCGCGTCGCCCGCGAGCAGCACCCGGCCGACGCG
>BADC01000837.1 GCA_000333435.1 Corynebacterium-like bacterium B27
TCGGGGTCGGGCAAGGTCATGCGATCTCCAGCGTGCAGAGCGCGGGCAGATCGGACGGGTGCATCGCCACCGCATCGGCCCCTTCGCGCAGCAGTTCGTCGGCCTCGTGATAGCCCCATGCCACGCCGATCGCGCGGACGCCGGCATTGTGGGCCATCTGGATGTCGTAGCTGGTGTCGCCGATCATCACGGTGGTGAAGGGTTCGGCACCGGCATCGGCCATACATTGCTCGATCATCGAGGGATGCGGCTTGGAGGGGTGGCGGTCGGCGGTCTGCAGCGTGACGAAATGGTGGGCGAGGCCGTGATGCTCCAGCACCAGCTTCAGCCCGCGATCCGATTTGCCGGTGGCGACGCCGAGCAGCCAGCCCTCCGCCTCCAGCCCCGCCAGCACCTGGGGGATGCCCTCATAGAGCTGCTCCTCCACCCGGCCCTCGGCGCGCATCCGGTGGAAGGTGCGCTTGTAGGCTTCGGCGAGCACGTCATGGTCGCTGCCGGGCGCCAGCACCTGCATCGCCTGCGGCAGGCTCAGGCCCACGATCCGGCGGATGGCCGCGCGGTCCGGCGCGACGAGGCCGGCTTCCGCGAAGCTCTCCTCCATCGCCACGCAGATGTTCGCCTGGCTGTCGACCAAAGTCCCGTCGCAATCGAAGATGGCGAGGCGGTTCAACCGCGGCCCCTTCCGCGCCGCTCGCCCTTGCGCTCCTTGCGGCGATCCTTCGCGGCGTGCGCGGCGGCGCGGCGCTTGCCCTCGGGGGTTTCGCTGAATTTCACGTCCTCGATCGGCAGCGCGTCGCCGTCAGCCGGATCGAAGC
>BADC01000836.1 GCA_000333435.1 Corynebacterium-like bacterium B27
CAGCTGCTCCTGCTGCTTGGGCGCGAGGCCGCCGATCGCCTCGACCGAGCGGAGCATGTGTTCGGAGACGATCTGGTAGGATTGGCGGATCAGATCGAACAGCGGCAGGTCGCGCCACTGCGGCGCTGCGAAGCGGCGATCATTGTCACCCTTGAGCGCCGGCGAGTTCGTCGGATCGAGGAAGCGCTGCCAGAGCGTCAGGCTGTCCTTCCAGAAATCGGCCTGCGCGTCGGCCAGCTTGTCGGTATCGAAGGAGACCGCCTGCGGGTTCGTCCACAATGCCGAGAAGTCGGGCAGCTTGGCCGTCG
>BADC01000835.1 GCA_000333435.1 Corynebacterium-like bacterium B27
GGTCGAGTGCCGCGTCGAGCAGCAGCCGCGCTTCTTCGTAGCTGAGTACCCGCGCGGTGCGCGCCGCGGGTGAGGAAGTGGAGGTCATCGCCGTCCTTTCTCGTCGGCCACGGCGAGCAGCCTCCGAGAGGCGACCCTGCCGTTGACCTGTTACGGTCTTTCGTCATACGATCGTACAAGAGTCGTCCGAAGGCAGCCAGCCCCCCGACGCACTCGACGCACGATTCATCCGCCGAACGAAGGTGTTCATCCGATGCTCTCCCCCTCCGCTGATCCCGGCAACGACGATCGCGCCGATGTCGTCATCGTCGGAGCAGGCCCGGCCGGCGCCGTGGCGGCACGGCGCTTCGCCGAGGCGGGCTACCGGGTGGTCTGCATCGAGCAGGGCGACTGGCCCGACTACTCGCAGTCGCACGTCGCCGACGAGTTCCTCGAGCTCAGCGCGGGCAAGCAGTGGAACCCGCAGCCGGCGGTGCGCCGCTCGTTCAGCGACTACCCCATCGACACGGCGCAGTCCGACGTCGAGCCCCTGCTCTGGAACGGAGTGGGCGGCAGCGCGGTCATGTACGCGGGCATCTGGATGCGCCTCATGCCCTCCGACTTCCGTGTGCGGTCGCTCGACGGCGTCGCCGACGACTGGCCGCTGAGCTACGAAGACCTCGCCCCCTATTACGAGCGCATCGAGCGCGACTTCGGCGTCTCGGGGTATCCCGGCGATCCGGCGTTCCCCGACATCGAGGCCTACCCCATGAAGCCCGCCCCGATCGGTGCCGGCGGCCGCATGATGGGCGAGGCGCACAACCGGCTGGGCTGGCACTGGTGGCCCGGCAGNCACGCGATCGCCACCGAGGACTACCGCAACCAGGGTGCCTGCGTGCAGCGCGGTGCCTGCATGTGGGGCTGCATCAACAAGGCGAAGGCCTCGCCCGACGTGACGCACTGGCCCGACCTGCTGAAGCAGGGCGTGCGGCTGATCACCCGGGCCACCGCGCAGGAGATCGAGACGGATGCGCGGGGCCTCGCCACCGCGGTCGTCTACGTCGACGACGACGGAGTCACGCACCGGCAGGAGGGCGACCTCGTCGTGCTCGCGGCCAACGGCCTCGGCACGCCGCGGCTGCTCCAGCTCTCCACCAGCGCGCGGTTCCCGAACGGGCTCGCGAACGGCTCGGGGCTCGTCGGGAAGCGGCTCATGATGCATCCGTTCGCCACCGTCGTCGGCGTCTTCGACGAGCAGCTCGACCCGTGGAAGAGCGTCTGGGGTCAGCCCATCTACTCGCTCGAGTTCTACGAGACGGTGAAGAGCCGCGGCTTCGTGCGCGGCGCGAAGTGGAACGTCACCCCCACCGGCGGCCCCCAGGCCATGTCGGCGGCCTTCCCGTGGGGCGGCTCGGCCATCTGGGGCGACCGGTTCCACGAGACGGTGCGGGAGCGGCTCGGCCACTCGCTGGCCTGGGGAATCGTGGCCGAAGACCTGCCCGAGGAGCACAACCGGGTGGAGCTCGACGAGACCACGCGCGACCGCAGCGGACTGCCCGGGGTGCGCATGATCTACGAGACCTCGAAGAACACCAAGGACCTGCTCGCCTTCAACGTCGAGCGGGCGACCGAGTCGCTGCGCGAGGCCGGGGCGACGGAGACCATCGTGGCGCCCATGATCCGGGAGACCGGCTGGCACATCCTCGGCACGGCCACGATGGGCGACGACCCGGCAGCGTCGGTCGTCGACGGCTGGGGTCGCGCGCACGAGGTGCCGAACCTCATCATCGTCGACGGCAGCACCTGGCCGACCTCCTCCGGCATGAACCCGACGCCCACCATCGCGGCGTTCGCCCTGCGGGCCGCCGAGCACGCCGTGGCCGAGCGCCGCAGCCAGGCGGTGGCGCGATGACCGGCCTCGCCCCCACCGGCCCCGGCCTCACCGCCGACGAGCGCGCGAAGCTCGTTGCCGTCGGCGACATCCTGATCACGCGGTCGGGCGGGATGCCCAGCGCCTCCGACGCCCGCGTGCAGGAGGAGTACATCGACCAGGTCGTGTCGGTGCGCCCCGATCTGCTCGACGCCGTCCGCTCGGGCCTGACCGAGATCGCGGAGCCACTGCCCGCGAGCTTCGACGAGCTCGAGGCCCGCCGTCTCCCCGGCTTCCGGGCCCTGGCCGACGCGGTGACGGCCGCCTACTTCCTGAACCCCGACGTGGCCCAGCTGGTCGGGTACCGCAAGCGCTCGGTCATCCCGATCCGCTTCGACGACGACCTCGAAGGGCTGGTGGCGCCGGTGAGCGCCCGCGGCCCGATCTACCGACCCACCCCCTGAAAGGACGACGCGTGGCTTTCGATCATCGCGACGGCGGACCAGCCGAGAACCCCTACGCGCCCGAGATGGGCCGCACCTTCGTCGATCTCGACGAGACCGGCGAGCTCACGGTGCTCGACCCGGCGCGCGCCGAGACACTGGGCGCCTGGGTCGCACGGCTCATCCCCGGAAACGACGTGTGGCCCTCGGCGGCCGAGCTCGACACGGTCGCCTACATCGACGCCGTCGTGCGCAAGGCGCCGACGCTGCGCCCGGTGCTCCTCGCGGGTGTCGACGCCGCGGACGCGTCCGCGCGCGCCGCCCACGGCGCGCCGTTCACCGCCCTGGAGCCCGAGCAGCAGGTCGCGGTGCTCCGCGAGATCGAGTCGAGCGGGCATCCTGGCGCCTTCTCGATGGTGCTCGAACTGAGCTACGAGGCGTACTACCGGGCACCGAGGGTGCAGGGGATCGTGCGCGAGCGCACCGGCTTCGACGTGCGCAACACGGTCGTGGGCAAGCCCATGAAGCCCTTCCCCGTCGAGCGGCTCGAGACCATCAGCACCCGACCCGACCACTTCCGGAGCGTGACCGCATGACCGATTCGATCGACACGGCCGAGGTACTCGTGATCGGCGCGGGCGCTGCCGGCGCCGCCGTGGTGTGGAGCCTCGCTCGTCGGGGCGTCGACGTGCTCTGCCTCGAGCAGGGCGACTGGGTGCCGCAGGCCGAGATCCCGAAGAACCACGCCGACTGGGAGGTGCGCGGGCGCCACTACTGGAACCCGAGCCCCGGCAAGCGCCGCGGCGCGGCCGACTATCCGGTGACGAACCGCGGCGAGAACCCGGTCGACGTCTACATGTACTCAGCCGTCGGTGGCAGCGCCATCGGGTACGGCGCGCACTTCTGGCGCTTCGAACCCTCCGACTTCAAGGCGAAGACGATCGACGACTTCGGCGTCGACTGGCCCATCGACTACGACGACCTCGTGCCCTACTACGAGGAGAACGAGCGGATGATGGGCATGTCCGGCGTCGGCGGAGACCCGGTGCAGCCGGGCCGGCCAGCGGTGCCGCTGCCGCCCATCCCGATCGGCCGGCAGGGCGAGCGCTGGATCGACGGGTTCGACCAGCTCGGCTGGTACTGGTGGGCGCAGAGCCAGGCGCTGCTCTCCGAGGACTACAAGGGCCGGCCGGCCTGCGTGAACCGCGGCTTCTGCGCCTTCGGCTGCCCGAGCGGCGCCCTCGCGCTGCCCTCGAACACCTACTGGCCCGAGGCGCTGGCCGCCGGCGCCCGGTTGCGCACGAACGCGCGGGTGCGTGAGGTGACGGTCGACGAGAACGGCGAGGCCACGGGCGCGCTCTACTACGACGAGAACGGACGGCTGCGGGAAGCCCGCGCGAAGATCGTCGTGATCTGCGGCAACGGCGTCGGCACACCTCGGCTCCTTTTGATGTCGAAGTCGGCGCAGTTCCCGAACGGCCTCGCCAACTCGAGCGGTCAGGTCGGCAAGAACTTCATGCCGCACGTGCAGACGATGGTGATCGGGCACTTCCCGGAGCCCACCGATGCCGACCACGGCGCCTGGGGCGGCACCGTGTCGTCGCGTCACTTCTACGAGACCGATCCCGGGAACGACTACGTGCGCGGCTTCACCATGGTGGCCATGCGCGGATACTCGCCGCTGAACACCGCGCTCGCCACCGCACCCTGGGGCGAGGGTCACCACGAGGCCCTCGAGCACCACCTCAACCACGAGGCCACGATCTGGGTGTGCGGCGACGACGCACCCGAGGAGCACAACCGCATCGAGCTCGACGAGGAGAACCTGGACGAGTTCGGGCTGCCCGGCGTCGTCACCTATTACACGCTGAGCGAGAACTCGAAGCGACTGGGCGCCGATGGCGTGCGCCGGGCGACCGAGCTGGCCTACGCCGCCGGAGCGGACTCGGTGCGCACCACCGGGTTCGACTCCATCCTCGGCTGGCATCTACTCGGCACCGCGCGCATGGGCGACGACCCGGCGAACTCTGTGGTCGACGCCGACAACCGGGCCCACGACGTGCCGAACCTCTACATCGTCGACGGCTCGAGCTTCGCCACCGGCGGCGCCGTGAACCCGACGCACACCATCCAGGCGCTCGCGCTGCGCGCGGCCGACCGGATCGGGGAGGCGCTCCGTGGCTGAGGGTGAGGGCGCTGCGGGTGAGGGCACTGCGGGGCAGAGCGCGGTGTGGCAGGTCACCATCGTGCGCCTCGGCACGCGCAGCACCTCGCGCAGCGACGTCTACCTCAACTACCCGCTCTACCACGAGGCCGACGGGCCGATCGACATGGACTACTTCTTCTGGGTGCTCCGCAACGAGGAGCAGACCATCCTCGTCGACACGAGCTTCTCCCGGTACGGCGGCGAGTCGCGTGGCCGCACGGTGCTGCTGGAGCCGGCGGATGCGTTCCGCCGCGCGGGCGTGGAACCCGGGAGCGCCCCGACCATCATCGTGACCCACGGGCACTACGACCACATCGGCAACCTCGCCCTGTTTCCCGAGTCGCCGCTCGTGCTGAGCCGGGCGGAGTACGAGTTCTGGACCGGACCGCACGCCGGCAAGCCGCTGTTCGCCCACTCGGTCGAAGCCGACGAGCTCGACCACCTGCGGGCTGCGGTGGCAGACGGGCGGGTGCGCTTCGTCGCCGGGGAGACGACGGTGGCCCCGGGCATCCGTGTCGTCGAGGTCGGCGGTCACACACCCGGCCAGTGCGTCGTGTTCGTCGAGACGACGGAGGGCACCGTGCTGCTCGCCTCGGATGCGGTGCACTACTACGAGGAGTACGAGCGCGACATCCTCTTCACCTCGGTGAGCGATCTGGTGGAGATGTACGACAGCTTCGCGCTCATCCGCGACTGGGAAGCGAGCGGTGCCGTCGCGCACGTCGTCTCGGGCCACGACCCGTCGACGCTCGGGCGGTTCACGCCCGCGACGGGCGAACTGGCCGGCATGGCGGCGACCATCGGGAGCGACCCGGGGTCGGCTGCCGGAGAAGAAGGAGTGAATCGGTGACCAGCAAGAGATTCGACGGCGCGGTCGCCGTCGTCACCGGAGCCGGCAACGGCCTCGGCCGCGCGTCGGCCGAGCGGCTGTCGGCGGAGGGGGCGTCGGTCGTGGTGGTCGACGTCAACGGCGAGTCGGCGGAGCGCGTCTCCGCGGGCCTCGCCGGCCCGTCGATCGCGGTGCAGGCCGACATCTCCACCGAGGAGGGCGTGCAGCGCTACATCGATGCGGCGGCCGCCGAGTTCGGCCGCATCGATCTGCACCACCTCAACGCCGGCATCTTCGGCAGCTTCGCGGCACTGCCCGACCTCTCGGTCGACGACTTCGAGCGGGTGATGGCGGTGAACGTGCGCGGTCAGTTCCTCGGGCTGCGGGCGGCGTTCCGCCGTTTCCGCGAGCAGGGCGGCACCGGCTCGATCGTCGTCACCGCCTCGATCGCGAGCCTCACGGGGAGCGCCGACCTGCTGCCGTACGTCACGTCGAAGCACGCGGTGGCCGGCCTCATCCACGGCGCCGCGATGTACGGCGGGCCGCTCGGCATCCGGGTGAACGGCGTTGCGCCCGGCATCGTGCCCACCGACCTGTTCGCGGCCGCCGCCACCACCTCGGGCGGCAAGAACGACATGGAGCAGCGCGCTTCAACCACGCCCCTGCGCCGCGCCGGCACCGCCGAGGAGATCGCGGCCGTCGCCGCGTTCCTGCTCTCGGACGACGCCGCCTACCTGACCGGACAGATCGTGTCGGCCGACGGCGGCGCCACGATCGTCAACACCGTGCGGCCCTCCGGCGGCGCCGGTGCCTGGAACACCGACCGCGTCGACGAGGCGCTGTACGGCGCGAACTGGAAGGACAGCGCACGATGACGGATGCCACGATCGGGTTCATCGGACTCGGCAACATGGGTGGGCGGATGACCCGCTGCATCACCGGCGCAGGCCGGGAGGTGATCGGCTTCGACGCGCACACCCCCAACATCGAGGCTGCGGGGGCGACCGCGGTGGGCTCCGCCGCGGAGGTGACCGACCGCGCCGACATCGTCTTCCTCTCCCTGCCCGACAGCCGCGTCGTGGAGGCCGTCGTGCTGGGCGAGGACGGCGTGCTGGCGCACGCACGCGACGGGCTGATCGTCGTGGATCTCAGCACCGCGAATCCGGACTCCACCCGGCGCATCGCGGCCGCCCTCGCCGAGAAGGGCGCCCGCTACCTCGACGCCGGTATCTCGGGCGGGGCGGCGGCCGCCGAGAAGGGCACGCTCACCCTGATGGTGGGCGGCGACGAGGCGGCGCTCGAGGCCGTGCGACCCGCCATGGAGTACTTCGCGTCGAACATCGTCTACATGGGCGAGTCCGGTGCCGGGCACACCACCAAGCTGCTCAACAACTTCTTGAACGCCGTGGCCCTGTCGGCCACCGCCGAGGTGATGGTGGCCGGCCGGCGAGCAGGGCTCGACATGGATGCTCTCCTCGGCGTGCTCAACACCAGCTCGGGCGTGAACTTCGCCACCCTCAACCGCTTCCCGAAGATCGTGCACGGCGACTACCTCAAGGGCGGCCTGTCGAACGCGCTGATGATGAAGGACGTGCTGCTGTACACCGAGCTCATCTCGGGTCTCGGCGTGGCCGGGCTGCACGCATCCGGGCCGCTGGCGAGTTTCGGAGCGGCGCTCGCCACAGGCCGCCAGGGCGAGATCAGCAACACCGTGGTCGACGTGCTGGGCGACCTCTCAGGCGGGGTGCGCCTGTACGACGAGACCGAGACAGGGAGCGACTCATGAGACTCATCCGCGCCGCCGAGCGGGCCGGAACGGCCGGCAAGTCCGGATCGCAGTTCACCGGGCAGGTGTTCAACTTCCTCACCATGCCCGCGACCGACGGCATCACCATCAACACGGTGACCTTCACGCCCGGCGCCCGCACGTTCTGGCACAGCCACAGCCAGGGTCAGATCCTCGAGGTGCTGGCCGGGCAGGGCCTGGTGCAGTCCGAGGGCGGCCCTGCCGTGACCATCGGCGCCGGCGACACCGTCTGGGTGCCCGCGGGTGAACGGCACTGGCACGGCGCCGCGCCCGACTCCTTCATGACCCACACTGCGATCTCCCTCGGCCCCACCGACTGGAACGAGGAGGTCGCCGACAGCGACTACGACCCCCGCCTCAACGAAACGGACGAACGATGAACGAATCAACCCACGCCGAGACCTACGAGGCCGGGCTCGCCATGCGGCGCCAGGTGCTGGGGGCCGAGCACGTCGACCGGAGCCTCGGCAAGGTGACGGAGTTCTCCCGCCCGATCCAGGAGCTCGTCACCGAGTACTGCTGGGGCGAGGTGTGGACGCGCGAGGGGCTGCCGCCGCGCACCCGGAGCCTGCTCAACATCGTGATGCTCACGGCGCTGAACCGCTCGCAGCGAGCTCGGCGTGCACGTGCGCGGCGCGATCACGAACGGC
>BADC01000834.1 GCA_000333435.1 Corynebacterium-like bacterium B27
CTCCCGTTCTCGGCCGCACCAGCTGCGTCGCCGCATCCGTCAGCGGGGTGAACGCGGTGCCGGCGGTGAGATCGAACACCACGAGGTCGGCGGCGAACCCGGGGGCGATCCGCCCCGTGCGCTCGCCCCACCCCGCGGCGTGCGCACCGTTCACGGTGGCGGCGGCGATCACCTCGCCCGGCTGCGGCCAGCTGCGGTAGTCCGGGTCGCTGAGGGTGTGCACGAGGGCTGCCGACTTCATCACCTCGAGCAGGCGCAGCGAGTCGTTGCTCGAGGCGCCGTCGGTGCCGAGCGCCACCCGCACGCCGGCGTCGTGCAGGGCCCGCCAGCGCAGCAGTCCCGAGCCGAGCCGCAGGTTCGACAGCGGGTTGTGCACCACGGATGCGCCGGCCGCCGCCAGCAGCGCGATGTCGTCATCCGTCAACCAGACCGCGTGCGCCGCGGTGAGCGACGGGCCAACGGTGTCGAGCACGCCGAGATCGTCGAGGTGCTGCACGATGGTGCGGCCGTCGTAGCGGGTGCGCGCGAGCGTCTCCTGCAGCCGCGTCTCGAGCAGGTGGGTGTGCAGGATCTCGTCGTGCTCGGCCGCTTCCCGCGCGCAGCGCACGAAGTAGTCGTCGGTGAGGCGCTGCGGCGCGCTCGGCGACGGTGCGAACCGCAGCCGTGGATGACCCCGCACGAGGGCGCGCGCCTCGTCGGCGAACGCGAAGTAGCGCTCCTGCAGCCGGGCGGTGTCGGCCATCGCAGCGCGGCTCGCCTCGAGCACCTCGGCGGGTAACACCTCCTCGGCGAAGGCGAGGCGGTCGACCATCGGCACGTCGACCGTGGTCGCTGCGCAGGTCGCCCGCAGTCCGGCGTCGTCGTAGGCGGCGAAGACGGCACGGATGCTCGCGACGGTCTGCTCGGGCAGCTCGCCGGTGTCGTCGAGCACGGTCGTCACCCCGCCGCGCAGCGACTCGATCGCCGCGACCATCGTGCGCAGGTACACCAGGCGCTCCGGCAGCGGATCGACGTTCGCGGGCGGGTAGCTCTGCAGCGTCCAGATCTCCAGCGGCAGGGGAGTGCTGCTGCCGCGCTGGAGCACCTCCCAGGAGTGGGTGTGCGCGTTCACCAGCCCGGGCGTGACGAGGAGGTTGGTCGCGTCGATCACGGTGAGGTCGGCATCCGCTTCCACTGCGGGCGCCGGGATGCCGCCCGCGGCGGTCACCCGCACGATGTCTGCCCCGTCGATCAGCACGTCGCCCCGGAAGGGCGCGGTGCCGTGCTCGTCGTCGGCCGCGATGACGAGCGCGTTCTGCCACAGGATGCTCACGACCCCGATCCTCCCAGGATGCGCGGCACGGCGTCAGCGCAGCCGCGCGATGCGGGCGGTGAGCTCGTCGTAGAAGGGCTCGGCGTCGACGTCGCGGGCGTAGAACAGGGTGCGGGGCAGGTCGGTGATCTGCCAGTAGTCGGCGACGAGCATCCCCATCGTCAGCTCGCTGCCGGTCTCCACCCGGGCGTTGATGAACCGGCCGTGGAAGAGCTCGGGCCGCAGCAGGTAGAGCGGCACCACCGGCCCGTGCAGGGGTGCGCCGTCCCAGCCGTACTTCTCGAGATCGAAGGTCTCGGAGAAGGTCAGCAGCTGGTCGACGGCGCGCCCGCACTCGTTGCCGAGCGCCGAGAAGGCGTCGAGCCGGGCGCGGGTGTTGCGCAGCTGGTGCGTGACGTCGAGCGGCAGCATGACGATCGGCACCCCCGACCCGAGCACGATCGCGGCGGCGTGGGGGTCGACGTAGATGTTGAATTCCGCCGCCGGGGTGATGTTGCCGACCTCGAAGTAGGCTCCGGCCATCATCACGATCTCCGCGATGTGGTCGGCGATGTCGGGCGCCTCGGTGAGGGCGACCGCCAGCGTCGTCATGCTCGAGAACTGCGCGATGGTGACCGAGCGCTCGGGGGCGGCGCGGAGCATCCGGATGATGGCCGCGACCCCGGATTCCTCCTCGGGGCGCCCGACGACGGGCGGGAAGTCGTAGCCGTCGAGGCCCGTCTCGCCGTGCACGTGGGCCGCCGTCACGAGCGGCCGCAGCAGGGGCTGCGGCACGCCCGTGAAGACGGGAACGCCGGTGACGCCCGCGAGCTCCAGCACCTTGAACACGTTCGCCACGGTGTTCTCGAGCGTGGTGTTCCCCGCGCTCGCGACGATGCCGAGCACCCGGAAGTCCTCGGGTGAGGCGAAGATCGTCAGCAGGGCCACCGCCTGCTCCTGGCCGGGGTCGGTGATGCAGATGAGGTCGCGCACGGGCGTCACCGGGCTCACGGGGCGGAGGGGGTGTCGATGACGATGTCGCCGGCGATGATGCCGGCCTGGATGTCGTCGAGCTCGCCCTGGAGGCTCGGCGCCACCTTCGACTCGAAGTCGTGGAACGGACTCATCAGCACGCCGCCGTTCTCGAGCGTGCCCACGTACGGCTCGGTCGAGAACTCGCCCGCCGCCGAGGACTGGATGACCTCGGAGATCGACTTCGGCATGTCACGCGCGATCGAGGTGAACCAGATGTCGTCGTACTCGGGGTCGCTGAGGTACATGTCGGTGTCGACGCCCACCAGCGCCACCGGCTTCGCCGACTCGCGGATGGCCTGCGCCGCGCCCTGGTAGATCGGCCCGCCGACCGGCACGATCACGTCGGCACCCTGGTCGAGGATGCCCTGCGACAGCACCTTCGCGGCGTTGATGTCGCTGAAGTTGCCGGTGAACTGGCCCTCCTGGCTCTCGGGGTTCCAGCCGATCACCTGCACGTCGGTGCCCTTCTGCTTGTTGTGGTACTCGACGCCCCGGGCGAAGCCGTCCATGTAGAGGGTGACCGGCGGGATCTGCGCTCCGCCGTAGGTGCCCACCTTGCCGGTGGTGGTGTAGTCGGCGGCCGCGTAACCCACGAGGAAGCCCGCCTGCGAGGTGTCCCACACCACGCCCTTCACGTTGTCGGCGGCGACCGTGGCGTCGTCGACCATGATGAAGTGCACGTCGGGGTTGGCCGCGGCGGCCTCCTCGGTGGCGGCGGCCAGCAGGTAGCCCATCGTCACGATGGTGGTGCAGCCCTGGTCGACGAGGCTCTGGATGTTCGGGGCGTCACCTACCAGCAGGAGGTCGCAGGCAACCCGGCGAAGCGGCACCACGTGCGCTTCTGGCGCTGCCCGCGCGGCTGGCTGCTGCCGGGAGGCCACCAGGCCGACTGGTTGGCAGCGGGCACCTACGACCGCAGCATCGGCATCTCGTTCTTCACGCTGCAGGTGACCCACCGCATCGACAAGGAGACCGACAAGGAGCGCGACCACATCGTGACCACGCTCGTCGAGGGCAACGAGCGGGCCAAGGTGAAGCTCATCCGCAACTTCTCGACCGGGTACCACCACGTCAACGGCGGCGGCGATGCCATCGTCACCGACGGCGACCTGCCCGTGGTCGACCTCCGGCGCATCGACACCTGGACGGCCGACGACGACCGCGCCGCGCACGTCGAACGCCCGGTGGCGCCCACCCCGTCGGCGGTCTTCTCGGAGTCGCCCATCGCCGGACGCAAACGCCCTGCTCCCATCTACCTCGGAGTGCTCCTCATGGTGCTCCGCGTGCTCTCGGCGCTCGGTGCTGCTGCGGTGGTGGCGTTCTCGGTGGGCGACGGCGAACTCGACTTCCGCACCGTGACCGGGGCCCTGACGCCGGCGGATGCCCGCTACCTCGAATCGGTGGTGGTCGCGCTCTTCGTGACCGGGGCTCTGCTCATCAGCGCGGTCTACTCGGTGCTCGCCTTCCTCATCTATCACGGCCACAACTGGGCGCGGTTCACCGGTATGAGCATCAGCGCGGCCGCCGTCGTGGTCACCGCCCTCGACTTCGCCAACGGCGGCCCCCAGATCACGCTCCAGACCAACCTCGTCGGGCTGTCCTTCGACGTGCTCGTGCTGCTCGCGCTCTCGGGCACCGAGGCCCGCCGATTCTGCCATCGGCGCGCCGTCGAGCGTCGAGCCGCACGGCTCGAGCGTCGAAGCGCCCGCCGCGTCGCCCTCACCTGAGCCGCGCCGCCGCCTTCCGCACGGCGCGCCCGAATCGCCAGCGGCTCCGAGCCATCCGCTCGGCCTGGCGCGCGCCTCGAGTGCTCTTCAGGTGAGCGGTTGGGTGCCCTCCGGGAGCGCCCCGCCGGCATAGAGCGTCAGCGCCGACTCCTGCAGCGCCTGGAGTGCCACCCGCTGCGGCCAGGGCCCGTAGGAGATGCGCGCGATGCCGAGCCGCTCGTACTCCTCCGGTGGCAGCGACCCCGGCACCCCGATCACGCTGACCTTGCGCACCCCGATCCCCTCCACCAGCCGCTCGGCGGTCGGCCGGTCGATGAGTCCGGGCACGAAGACGCAGGCGGCCCCGGCGTCGAGGTAGGCGCGCCCGCGCTCGATGGCGTCGTCGATCGCCTCGTCGAGTGGGCGATCGCCGCGTCGCAGCAGCGCGTCGGTGCGGGCATTCAGCACGAACCGGACGCCCTCGGCCTCGGCCGCCTTCATCACCTCGGCCACGTTCTCCACCGACTCGATGTGCGGCCGCATCTGATCTTCGATGTTGGCGCCCACCACACCGACCCCGATCGCCCTCCGCACGGTCTCCCCGGCGTCGCCGTAGCCGCCTTCGAGGTCGGCGCTCACGGGCAGCGAGGTGGAGAGCGCGATGCGGCCCACCGCCTCGATCATCAGGTCGAGCGGGATGCGCTCGCCGTCTTCGTAACCGTAGCTCGCCGCGATGGCGTGGCTGGCCGTGGCCAGCGCCTTCGTCTCGGGCAGATCGGCGACGACGGTGGCGCTCGCCACATCCCACACATTCACCACGGTGAGGATCTCGGGGGCTTTGTGCAGGGCGAGCAGAGCATCCGCTCGATCGTGGATGAGCTCATGGCTCGGGTGACTGATGTCGGGGTCGAATGAGGGGCTGTCGTGGCTGGTCATGGGGCGAGCATACGGCGTGGGCGGTGCGCCGGATCCACCCGCATCGAACTAGTGGACGGCGTGCTCGACGCACCCGATTGTGGAGGAGTGGTCGGCGCACTCGGCACACACGACGAGCTGCGCGCGGCAGGCCACATCCGTGCAGTTCTGCATGCGCGACGACGCTCCACCGCAGCGGACGCAGCGCCCGATCACGGCGGCGTCGGAGCTGAACGTCACCGATCCGCGACCGTCGAACACGTACAGCGAGCCCTGCCAGAGTCCGCGGTCGCCGAAGGTCTCGCCGTACCGCACGATGCCGCCGTCGAGTTGATACACCTCGGTGAAGCCTCGCGCGGTCATGAGCGAAGAGAGCACCTCACAACGGATACCGCCCGTGCAGTACGTGACCACCGGGGCGGACTTCAGATGGTCGTACTTGCCGCTGTCGAGCTCGGCGACGAAGTCGCGGGTGGTGGCGACATCCGGAACCACCGCGCCGGCGAACCGGCCGATCTCGGCCTCGAACGCGTTGCGGCCGTCGAAGAACACCACCTCATCGCGCCGAGCGGCGACCAGCTCGTGCAGCTCCTGCGGCTGCAACTTCGTGCCGCCGCCCTTCACCCCGCGCGCGTCGACCTGCAGCTCGCCCGGGGCGCCGAAGCTCACGATCTCCTCGCGCACCTTGACGCTGAGCCGCGGGAAGTCGGTGCTCGGGCGGTACGGCGTGTGCTTCGACGCCGGGCTCGGCTCGAGCGCGGTACCGTCGCTCCACTTCACGTCGAGTTCGGCGAACGGCCCGAACTCGCGCGTCTTGCGCACGTACCGTTTGAGGGCGTCGAGCTCGCCGCCGAGGGTGCCGTTGATGCCGTCGGCCGAGATCAGGATGCGCCCGCGCAGCCCCAGGGCCTCACCCAGATCGCGCTGCCAGAGCCGCACGGCCTCCGGGTCGGGCACCGGCGCGAAGACGTAGTAGAGGATGATCTTCGGGATGGGCATCCGGCGATTTTAGTCGCCGCGGATGCGCGCCGCTCCGACCGGGAGCATCCGCCGTTGTAGAGATCCACAACGCGCCTGCCGCTGCCGTGAGGGTTTCTCTACCATCGGCTTCGTGCACTTCTTCTTCCGGACCCTGCTGAAATCGCTGCGCGCGCGCTTCCGTTCCCCGCTCGGGGTGTGGGACGTCGGGTCGACGCCGTTCCGCGTGCTGCCCACCGACCTCGACGTGCTGCGGCACATGAACAACGGGGTCTACCTCTCCATCCTCGACATCGCGCGCATCGACCTGATGCAGCGCAGCGGCATGTGGTCGGTGCTCAGGCAGCGCGGCTGGTACCCGGTGGTGGTGTCGGAGACGATCAGCTTCCGGCGCTCGCTCGAACTCTGGCAGCGCTTCGACGTGCAGACGCGCGTACTCGGCTACGACGCCAAGGCGATGTATGTGGAGCAGCGGTTCGTGGTGGGCGGCGAGATCTTCGCGCGAGCGTACATCCGGGCCCGCTTCCTCAAGCGCTCGGGCGGGATCGTGACGGTCGACGAGCTGCTCGAGATCGCAGGGCCTGCGCCCGATGACGGACGCATGCCGCCGTGGCTGCCGGCGTGGGGCGTGGATGCGCAGCTCCCGCCGAGCAAGGCGCCCGCCCCGAGCGTGTGGGCGTAGCCCGGGGCTCCGGTCAGTCGGGGTCGCTCGGGTCGAGCGGCGCATGGTGGTCGAGGTTCGCGACGCCGCGCTTCCAGTAGCCGCTGAGCGCGACCTGGGCGGCGGGCAGGCCGAGTTCGCGGCGGAGGTACCGGCGGATCGGTGCGAGCATGCTCGCCTCACCCGCCCCGAAGACGAACGTCTCGTCGTCGATAGGCCCGAGCCCGCGGAGGGCGGCGAGTAGTTGGTCGGGGCCGTTCTCCCGGTAGAGCCAGACGATGTCGGCGCGCAGGCGAAGGTCGTCCGGGAGGTAGGCCGGCACGCTCGCGTCAGCCACGTCGGCGAGGGCGGTGATCTCGACCTCGGCGGGCAGCAGTTCGAGCCAGCGGGAGAGGGCGGGCAGTGCAGTTTCGTCGGCCAGGAGCACCGCCCGTGCGACTCCGTCCGGCACCAGGCGTGAACCGCGGGGGCCCGCGATCACCAATTCGTCGCCCGGCACAGCGCCCGCGGCCCACGCGGAGGCGGGGCCCTCGGTGCCGTGCAGCACGAAGTCGATGTCGAGCTCGGCACCCCCGGCTGGGTTGCTTTCGGCGGTCCGGAACGCCCGCGGGGTGTAGTCGCGTGAGATCACGACGCCCGTCTCCGGGCGACGGATGCCCTCGGGCGTCGACTCGGGTGCGCTCAGGATACCCGTGGCCGGATCGGGGAAGAAGACCTTCACGTGGTCGGCAGGCCCGTCGCTGGCGAACCCGGTGAGTTGGTCGCCGGTGAGGGTCACGCGTGTCAGCGTCGGCGTGAGCGGGGTGACCCGCGCGACGCGGAGGTGGCGCACCGCCATCGGGTGGCGGACGGCTTCGCGGGTGAAGGACACGGTCGCTCCGATCGGGGCGCGTCTCGGCACGCCCGTTCTCCTCAAGCCAACGACCGCGCCAGCCCACTTCATTCCCACACCAGTCGCGAGGGCTACTGTGAGGGGCGCCGCAGCTCGTCGAGGGCGGCGGCGAGGGAGCGCAATCGCCGGCCCAGTTCGGTCAGTGGATCGCGGTTGCCGGCGCCGGATGCCACAGCGGCGGCCAGCGTCTCGAATTCGGCTCCAGCATCCGCGACCAGTTCGGCGAGGTTTCCGGCGGAGATGCGTTGGGCACTCGCCCACGCGCGCACGGTCTTCGGCACCCATCGCGCTGAGACGAGGCCCGAACGCAGCCGCTCCAGGGTGCGCGGCGCGGATGCGGCTTCCGCGACCCGGGCGATGGCGCCGGCGGCTGCGTGCCGATGCTCCTCGAGCTCCTCGGCTGGCCTGCCGGCACGCACGGCGGCGGTGTAGGCGGCGAGGGCGCGGAGGGCCGCACCCGAGCGGGCGCGCAGCACATCCGTCGTGCGCACCGGGAGGATGAACCACGACGCGGCGACCGCCAGCACGCCGCCCACGAGCACGCCGAGCAAGCGGCTCTCGAGAACTCCGGGGCCGGTCTGCCCGAAGTAGCCGTAGAGCAGGGCGAGTGCTGCGGTGACTCCGGCTGCCCAGTAGGCGTAGCTCAGCGGACGGAGCCAGAGGGCGATCGTCAGCGCCACGAAGATGAGGGTGATCGCGAGCGGGCCGCCGGGGAGAGTGACGCCGGTGACCAGCGATGCCAGGAGGGTGCCGGCGAGTGCGCCCGCGATGCGGAGAACACCCTTGTGGACGACATCGCCTCGCCCCCGATTCCCCGCACAGACGATGAACGCGGTGATGACAGGCCAGACCAGATGATCGGGAAAGAGCATATGCCCCGCGAGGAATGCCACTGCCAGGGCGACGATCAACTGCATCGCCATCCGGGTGCTCGGGGCGAGCGTGCGATGCGCGGTGGGAGTGGCAGGGGCGGCGGGGACAGTCTGGCTGGCGGGTGCGGCAGCCGCGGTGTGCCGGTCGGCCGGCCGCGCCCGCACCCACTGCACGAGGCTCGTCCACCCGAACGCGACCGCGATCGCGACGAGCGCCCAGAGGGTGAAGCCCGACGTGACGGGAAGTGGGAGGGGGGTGACGAGGGTGGCGATGAACGGAAGGGTCGCGATGGTGCCGAGCCGCGCAGCTCGCGCGCCGAAACGCCGCGCCCACACGAACCCACCGAGCGCGAGAACGAATACCGCTTCGCCGAGGAACTCCACCTGGTGCGACAGCATGCCCACCAGCGCAGCGATCACCGTCGCCACCGCGAGAACGCCGAGGTCACCGGCCCGCTCACGCAGGTCGTCGCCCAGGTCGCGCCTGGTCAGCATCACCGCGACCACGACGCTGAGCACGATAGAGTCGACATCGACGGGCGCGAAGCCCGAGAGCTCAACCATCGACCAGAAGCTCAGCAGCACCGCGATCATCGCGGCGACCGCTCCGCGCAGGTGCACGAGCTCGGGATCGAAGGGCAGCACGCGCCGGGTGGGCGCCGCCGGGTTCGTCATGTCCCTATTGTCGCGCTGCGAGGCGGACGGCGGCTCGGTCAGGCACGTTCGGTTTCATCAGCGATCGAGATCGTCCTCGAGCACCGCCATCGCCGCGCTGTGGCCGCCGAGGCCCGACACGGCGCCCCCGCGCCGCGAACCCGATCCGCACATCAGGATGCGCGGATGCTCCGTCGCCACACCCCAGCGCTCCGCCGCCGTGCCGCGCGGCGCGTCGTCCTCGACGAAGGGCCAGGCGAGCGGCCCGTGGAAGATGTTGCCGCACGGCATGCCCAGCGTGCGGTCGAGGTCGGCCGTCGTCTTGGTCTCGATGCACGGACGGCCGTGCGCATCCGTCAGCAGCAGCGGTTCGATCGGCTCGGCGAGCACACTGTTGAGCGAGTCGAGCACGGCCCGTTCCAGGGTTGCCGCGTCGACGCCGAGACGATGCGGCGTGTGCAGCCCGAAGACGGTGAGGGTGTGTGCGCCCTGCTCCTGCAGCGCGGGGGAGAGGATGCTCGGATCGGTGAGCGAATGACAATAGATCTCCGCCGGCAACGGCTGCGGCAGCTCGCCTCGTTCCGCCGTTCGAACGCCCTCCTCCAACTGGGTGAGCGACTCGTTGATGTGAAAGGTGCCCCCGAACGCCGCCTCGGGCGCGACGGACGAGTCGCGCAGACGCGGTAGGCGCCGGAGGAGCAGATTCACCTTGACCTGAGCGCCCTCGGGGCGAGCGCCAGGCCCGCCGACCGTGCTCGGCGTGCCGCCCGCCCCCAGAAGACGGTCGAGCACAGCCGGTGCCACGTTCGCCAGTACGCGCGCGCCGATCACCCGTCGGGGCGCACGCGGACGCGCTGACCCGCTCGGCGCGCCGGCACGCATCCGGTACTCCACCACTCCTTCGGGGCTGAGCGAGACGACTTCCGCCCCGGTGCGGAACTCGACGCCGGCCTCACGGGCCGCGCGCACGAGCTCGCCGGTGACCGCGCCCATGCCGCCGACCGGGACGTCCCAGTCGCCCGTGCCGCCTCCGATCACGTGGTAGAGAAAGCAGATGTTCTGCCTGAGCCCGGGGTCGTGCACGGAGGCGAAGGTGCCAATCAACGCGTCCGTCGCCACCACCCCGCGCACCAGATCGTTCTGGAGGCGCTGCTCGATCAACTCGCCGATCGGGCGCTCGAACACGGCGCTCCAGAGGGCGTCGTCACCGAGCATCCGCCGTGCTTCGCCTCGGGTCGGCAGCGGCTCGGTGAGAGTGGGCCACAGGGCGGCCGCCACGCGGCCCAGGTCGGCGGAGAGCCGCGCGAACGCCTCCGCGTCAGCCTCCGCGCCGATCGCGGCGAACGACGAGCGAGTCTGCTGCGGGTCGTCGTTGTCGATCAGCAGTCCGGCGCCTGAGGCGGCCCCGGGCACCGGGGTGTAGGAGGAATACCGTCGGCGGAGCAGACGGATGCGCAACCCCAACTCCTCGACGATGCGCTGGGGCAGGAGGCTGACCAGGTACGAGTAACGGGAGAGACGGGCATCCATTCCGTCGAAGGCATACGTCGAGACGGCCGCGCCGCCCAGCTCGTCGAGGCGCTCGAGCACGCACACGCGTCGACCCGCCTGCGCGAGGTAACAGGCGGCTACGAGTCCGTTGTGTCCTCCACCGATGACCACGACGTCGAACTCATCCACAGCCTGCACGCCTTGAGCGTAACCTGGGGCCCCACGTCCTATCCTCGAAGACATGGCTGAGCAGAACGACACAGATTCCCAGCCCGCGTCTCTCGACCTTGCTGGTGCAGCGGTCGAATTGGCGCGGCGCTGGCTCGACGAGAGCAAAGACTCTCCCGTCGATCCCTCAGCCGAGCGCCTGGCCGGAGTGCTCAAAGACCCCAACGGCCTCGCGTTCACGGTGGGCTTCGTCGACGGGGTGGCGCGGCCCGAAGACTTCTTCGTCGCGGGCAAGAGTCTGCAGAAGCTGGCGAAGTTGGCGCCGCGCTTCCTGCCGGCACCGCTCCGCGCCGCGATCGCAGCCGGCGGGGTGCTGGGCGAGGTCGTACCCGGTGTCGTCATCCCCATCGCGCGACGTGTGCTGAGACGCATGGTCGGCCACCTCGTGGTCGATGCGCGGCCCGCGAAGTTCGGCCCCGCCGTTCAGGCGTTGCGACGCGACGGCGTGCGACTGAACATCAACCTGCTGGGCGAGGCCGTGCTCGGCGACGCCGAGGCGGCCAACCGGCTCGAGGGAACCAAAGCGCTGTTGCAGCGGCCCGATGTCGACTACGTCTCGGTCAAGGTGTCCTCCGTCGCCGGCAACCTCTCGATGTGGGCGTTCGAGCAGACGGTCGAGCGCGTCGCCGAGAGTCTCGTGCCGCTGTACCGCATCGCGGCGCAGAAGGGGCCGCTCACGCCCGAGCCGGCGACAGGTGCCCAACGCGCCCCCGCCCCCAAGTTCGTGAACCTCGACATGGAGGAGTACCGCGATCTCGATCTCACGATCGCCGTGTTCCAGCGCGTGCTCGACCGACCGGAGCTTCTCCAACTCGAGGCCGGGATCGTGCTGCAGGCCTACCTGCCCGATGCCCTGAGCGCGCTGCAGCGGTTGCACGCCTGGGCAGCCGAACGGCGGTCACGTGGCGGCGCGCCCATCAAGGTGCGGGTCGTGAAGGGCGCGAACCTCGCCATGGAGCACGTCGACGCAGCCCTGCACGGCTGGCCCCTGGCCACCTACGGGTCGAAGCTCGAGACCGACACCAACTACAAGCGGGTGCTCGACTGGGCGCTGCGGCCCGAACATGTGGATGCGGTGCGCATCGGAGTGGCAGGGCACAACCTGTTCGACGTGGCCTGGGCGTGGCTCCTGGCCGAGCAGCGCGGAGTGTCGGAGGCGGTCGACTTCGAAATGCTCCTCGGGATGGCGACGACGCAGGCTGAGGCGGTGCGCGCGACCGTCGGGCATCTCCTGCTCTACACGCCCGTGGTGGCTCCCGCCGAGTTCGACGTCGCCATCGGATACCTGGTGCGCCGCCTCGAAGAGAACGCCAGCGACGCGAACTTCATGTCGTCGGTGTTCGACCTCGCCGGTGATCCGGCCGCGTTCGCGAAGGAGCGCGACCGCTTCCTCGCCGCAGTGCAGGCGTTCGAGGCATCCGCCGAGGCGGCGCCGCCGCCGAACCGCACGCAAGACCGACTGCTGGGCGAGCTGGAGCCGGCGTCCGGCCCGTTCCACAACACACCCGACACCGACCCCTCGCTGGCCGCCAACCGGGTCTGGGGTGAGCGAATCCTGGCCCGGGTCGACGGGTCGACGCTCGGTCTCGACACGATCGCCGAGGCGCGCGTCACCGATGCGGTCGAGCTCGAACACCTCGTCGCCCACACCGTCGCGGCCGGTGCCGCGTGGGGTGCGCGCGGGTCCGCCGACCGGGCCGGCTTCATCCGCCGGGCCGGCTACGCCCTCGAGGCGAACCGCGACCGCCTGATCGAGGTGATGGCGGCCGAGACGGGGAAGACCATCGACCAGGCCGATCCCGAGGTGAGCGAGGCCGTCGACTTCGCCCAGTACTACGCCACCACGGCTGTGGAGCTCGATGCGGTCGACGGCGCCGTCTTCGAACCGTCCGCGCTCACCGTGGTGGCTCCGCCCTGGAACTTCCCGGTCGCGATCCCCGCCGGCTCGGTGCTCGCGGCGCTCGCCGCGGGGAGCGCGGTCATCATCAAGCCCGCGCCGCAGGCCAAGCGCTCGGCCGCCGTGATGGTCGAAGCGCTCTGGGAGGCCGGCATCCCTCGAGACGTCCTGCGCCTCGTCGACGTCGAAGAGGGGGAACTCGGCCGGCGCCTGATGTCAGACGAGCGGGTCGACCGGCTCATCCTCACCGGCGCCTACGAGACCGCCGAGTTGTTCCGCTCCTGGCGACCCGACCTGCCACTGCTGGCCGAGACGAGCGGCAAGAACGCCATCGTCGTCACCCCGAGCGCCGATCTCGATCTCGCGGTCGCCGACGTGGTGAAGAGCGCGTTCGGTCACGCCGGGCAGAAGTGCTCGGCGGCGAGCCTCGTGATCCTCGTCGGGTCGGTGGCGCAGTCGAAGCGATTCACCCGGCAGCTGGTCGACGCGGTGACCTCGTTGCGAGTCGGGTACCCGAGTGACCCCGCCGCGCAGATGGGGCCATTGATCGAGCCGGCCGCCGGCAAGGCCGCCGAGGCCCTCACGACCCTCG